>DAOTPH010000001.1:0-33037 GCA_035451765.1 Bacteroidota bacterium
AAGAATTAGAAATCGCAAATGTCAATTTAACAGAGGCAATTTCCAAAAAAAATGAAATCGAAAAATCATCTGATAAATTAAAAAATGAAGAATTAGAAAAGAAAAGTATTTTAAATACATTACAAAATGAGAAGAATTTTCTTGAAAATATTGCCATTAATGATGAAACGACAAAATTTTTACTGAAAAATCAAAATTGGCTTGCAAACACAGAGAAAATATTATTTGGGGAGGTTTTATCTGTTGATGAAAAATATAAAAAAGCAGTAAATTCTATATTGCGCGAGTATTTATCGTATTTTTTAATTAAGAATCCTGAGGAAGCATTAAATGCAATCGAAATTTTAAAAAATTCTAAACAAGGGAAAGCGGGATTTATTATTCTTGATGAAAGTACAAATAATCAGAACAATCTAGAATTGCCAAAGGGGAATGGAATAATTGGCAGACTTTCGGATTTAATTCAAACAAAAGATGAGTATCGTCATCTAATCGAACGTTTTTTTGGCTCTACATTGTTAATTGAAAATATTCAAGATGCAAACAAAATTCTCGACCATTATGACATCGAGCATGTTGTTACAATCGATGGTATTGTAATTAGTAGAAATAATATAATATATGGAGGTGGCAATGGTGAAGAAAAAAATTCATTATTGCTTGGAAGGAGGAACAGAATTCAAGAATTAGATAAAAAAATTTCCCAAGTTACTTATGATATTAATCAGATACAAATAGAATTAAAAGAGCAACAGACAATTTTATCAGAATTAAATATCTCTGAAATTGAAAAAAATGTTACTAATTTAAATAGAAAACTAAATGATATTGAGAAAGAGAAAATCCAAATAGAGAATAAAATACAGAACGAAAAAAATTCATTTTCTCAAATTGATGAAAATATTCAAAATTATCAAAAGGAAATTGAAGGACTAATTCAAGAAATAGAAAACTCAGAAGAAAATTTTCAATCACACACACAAAAAATTGAAGAATTATCAGAAAATCTTGAAGATGAAAAAAGCAAATATTCTGATTTACGAGAAGAATTTGATGAATTAAATTCCGCAATTAAACAAAAGGAAATATCGCTGGCACGTTTGCAGAGCGATATAAAGCATTCTGAAAGTGAATTGGAATCAATTGAAAAATCAATAAAAAATACAGAGTATTTTATTGAAAGCAAACAAAAAGAGATTGCTAATAATCGCCAAACGAAACAAATGCTGAATGACAAACTTACCAAAGCAATAAAAGAAAAAGAAAATTTAGTTGAATCCCTTGAGCAAATTCGCATTAAACATGACCAGATTGCTCAGCAACGGCAAAATTTACGACAACAAATGGACCAATATGAGGAAAGTCTCGAAAATTTGCGCAAGACAGAGCAAAATCAAATTACTCAATTGCACAATGTGGAATTAGAAATTGCAAATATTCAATCTCGCATTGAAAATATTAAAACGCTTGCTCGCGAGCAATATCAATTGGATTTTGATAACGTTAGCCTCAATTATTTCAAAACCGTCGAGCAAGATTTCAATATTGAATCCGCAAAAAGTTCAATCGCTTCATTAAAAGAAAAGATTGCGTCATTAGGGAATGTAAATTTTCAAGCATTGGAAGACTATGAAGAGCAAAAGCAGCGGCTTGATTTCTTAATTAATCAAAAAACTGATTTAGAAAATTCACAAGAGACGTTAAATGAGACAATTAATGAAATAAATAATATTGCAGAGGAGCGATTTAGAACGACTTTTGAAAATGTTAGACGAAATTTTACAAAGCTATTTAAAGATATTTTTGGACAAGAAAGCGAAGCAGATCTATATTTGGAGGGCGATAATTTATTAGAATCAGATGTATCAGTAATTGCGAAACCACCTTTTAAAAAGCCCAGTTCTATTGATTTGCTATCTGCGGGAGAAAAGACATTGACCGCCATTGCTTTACTATTTGCAATCTATCTTGAGAAGCCAAGCCCATTTTGTATCCTTGATGAAGTCGATGCACCACTTGATGATACAAATATTGATAAATTCATAAATTTATTGAAAAAATTCAGTATTGAAAGGGACATTCAGTTTATTATTATTACACATAATAAAAGAACAATGGAAGCGGCTGATACTTTATATGGTATGACAATGGAGGAAGAAGGCGTCACAAAAATTGTTAGCGTGCATTTGGAGAAGACTTAAGCAAAAAAGACGCATCTCCATAACTCAAGAAGCGATAATCATTTGCAAGTGCTTCATTATATATTTTTTTAAACAAATCTCTACCACTAAAAGCTGCTACAAGCAAAAGCAATGTGCTTTTTGGAAGATGGAAATTTGTTATCAATCCATCGCAAGTTCTATATTTATAACCTGGAACTATAAATAATTGAGTATCCCCTATTATTTGATTGATATTTTTATTTTCAATATAATTTAATAAAGAATGCAAACTTTCCAAAAAAGTAATATCAGCACCGTTCTGTAAGCTTACCCATTCCCACTGTGCAAAATTGAAATCATTTAATTTTTTCAAATATGCTTTTACTCCAAACCAGTAAAGAGTTTCGAGAGTGCGAACGGTAGTCGTACCTGTATGAATAATATAGCCTTGTCTATTTTCAAGAAAATTAATTAATTGTTTAATAAATTCTTTAGAAATTATTATTTGTTCATAATGCATATTATGCTCTATAACATTATCAGATTTTAAAGGTGAAAAAGTGCCAGAACCAATATGCAAAGTTATTTCCGCAAATTCAATACCTTTTTGTTTTAAGGATTGAATAATTTCTGGAGTAAAATGGAAACCTGCTGTAGGTGCCGCAACTGAACCTATAACCTCGCTAAAAACAGTTTGATAACGTTTTTTATCTAAATCAATGGGCTTACGATGAATATAAGGAGGAAGTGGAATCTGACCAATTTTTTCAAGAATATCGGCAAAAGAAAGTTCCTGCGGTTGCCAAGAAAATTCAATATCGCGCTTGCCTTGATTTATTGCTAATATTTTTGCAAATAAATTTATTCCTAAGTCATTATTTTGTAAAGTTAATATTACACCTGGATTTATATTTTTGCCACGAACTGTGCAGGTCCAAATTTGTGGAGAAGGATTATATAACATTGATTGAGGAACAGCATAAACATCAATAGGATGCTCCAATAGTATTTCAACCTTGCCACCTGTAGGTTTATGCAAAAAGAAGCGAGCGGGGAATACTTTTGTAATATTTCTTATTAGAATTGAATTTTCGGGAATTAACTTATCGATTTCTTTGAAAATATAATGTTCAATTCTCCCTTTTGTAATATCGCAAAATAGCAATTTGCTTTCTTCCCTATTTTCTAAAGGGAATTGAGCAATACGCTCTGGTGGCAAATAATAATTATAATCTTCAATATTTATATTGAGATCAATTGGAAACTCATTTTCCATCAACTAACATCAGCTCCTGAGGGAAATGAAGTATCAATTGGAGAAATCAACGATAATTTGCCATCAGGTGTTTTTGCAGCAAGCAACATACCTTCCGATGTTTGACCAAATAATTTAGTCGGTTGCAAATTTGCCACAACAACAATATTTTTCCCTATTAATTCATTTGGTTCATAATATTTAGCAATACCTGCAACAATTTGACGCCGTTCAGCTCCGATTTCAATTTGCAATTTAACTAATTTGTCAGAGCCTTCAATTTTTTCAGCATTTATTATTTTTGCTGTTCTCAGGTGAATTTTCCGAAATTCATCAATGGAAATTAAATTGCTTGGTTCAGGTTTCTTATTATTTTGTTGGTTAAGAGAAATGCCAAGTTTCTCAATTTGCTTTGCAATGATTTTATCTTCTATAATCGGGAACAAAACATTCAATTTATTAAGTGGATTTCCCTCGGCAATATTTGGATATTTGGAAAGATCCCAATAATTTTGAAGAATTTCGCCATTTGTATTATTTCCTATCTGAATTTTTTTAATATTTAAAGCTTGTTGCATCTTCATTGATGACGAAGGAATTACAGGCGCAAAAAGAATTGAAAGGTTATATATCATTTGAACGCAAGAGTAAAGTGTTTTTGCTGCATAATCGGGGTCAGTTTTAATTGTTTTCCAGGGTGCTTCATCATTAAAAAATTTATTTGATGCACGAGCAATATTCATTATTTCAAAGAATGCATCTTTGATTCGGAATTTACTAAGAAAATATTTAGATTTTTCAATTCCGTACCATAATGATTGGATTAATAAAATATCATTTTGAGAAAAGAGATTAGAAAAATCATTAGGCAATTTTGCATTTTCTATATCATTTGAAAAATTGGTATTTAAATATTCAATAGCTTTCGTCCATTCTTTGGGGAAATCCGCTAATTTTCCAGAAAGATTGGGAGTTTGCTGATTGAAATTATTCAAAACAAATTGTATTGTGCGATTAACAAAATTTCCAAGAATTGCAGCCAATTCGCTATTATTTCTCAATTGAAAATCGCGCCAAGTAAAATCGCTATCGTGAGTTTCAGGCAAATTCATAAGCAAAGTATATCGCAATGCATCAATTGAGGAATCATCGGGAAAATCTCGAAGGAAATCAATTAAATCGATGCTCCAATTACGCGATTTCGAAAATTTTTGGCCTTCAAGATTGAGAAATTCATTTGCGGGAACATTTTTCGGCAAAATATAGTCGCCCCTTGCGTGCAACATTGCAGGAAAAATCAAAGTATGAAAAATTATATTATCCTTTCCAATAAAGGCATAATAATCCGTTTCGGGGTTTTTCCACCAATCAACATAGCGGTTTTCATCACCATAATAATTGCGAGCCCAAATTTGAGTGCCTGAAATATAACCGAGAACTGCATCAAACCAAACGTAAAGCACTTTGCCTGCAGCTTTTTCTTTATCAATTCCTGGAATATCATCAATTTTAACACCCCAATCAATATCTCGTGTTATAGCGCGTTCGGCTAAGCCTTGATTTAACCAACTTCTACATTGTTGAAGCACATTTTGTTTCCAATCATCAGAATGTGATTCTATATAATTTTGGAGAAAATCCTGAAATTCTTGAAATTTGAAGTACCAATGTGTTGTAGGTTTAATTGATGGCGTTTCATTAGTAATAATACTTTTAGGATTAATCAGTTCGGTTTGATTATAATAAGCGCCGCAATTATCGCATTGGTCGCCACGGGCTTTGTCATACCCACAATTAGGACAGGTGCCTTCCACATATCTATCGGGAAGAAACATTTTTGCTTTTTCATCATAAAATTGTTCTTCTTCTTTTTCTACCAAATAATTATGCTGCAAATAAAAAGCAAAAAATTCCTTTGCTAATTTATGATGTTCAGGATAAGATGTCCGCGAATAAAAGTCAAAGGACATTTTAAATTTTTCAAACGCATCTTTATTAGCAAAATGATATTGGTCAATGATTTCCTGGGGGGTTTTGCCTTCTTTCTCGGCAGATATTGTAATAGCAACTCCATGCTCATCTGAACCGCAAATATAAAGGACGGAATTGCCTGAAAGCCTTGAATATCGCGCAAAAATATCAGCGGGAAGATAAGCCCCGGAGAGATGCCCTAGATGAAGGTACCCATTTGCATAAGGAAGTGCTGAAGTAATGAGAGTCTTTTTCATTAATTGCCTTAGTTGGGAAATTAGATAATATAAAATTTCAAAATTAAAAAATTTTCAAAAAACTCACTTTATTATATAAATATTTTGTAATTTTACAAAGCAGCAAAAGAAGAAATTCGTAATTTATGTTTTTATATTTATCAAAAGTGAAACATAAGAAATTATATTCAAATAAGTTGAAAAAATACTTAATAATCGCAATACTGGGTTTATTCTTTTCAAATTATAATGGATATAGCCAAATATATTTATATAATATTGAATATGGCACAGATACTTATAATAAATCGCAACAATTATTTGATGAACAATTGTTAAGAGAATCTGAGCTAAAGGTGCTTGATGCAATAAATAAATTTCCTGATAATCCTGCATTTGGGAAAAGTGAATTATTGCGAGCAAAAATTGACTTAATTTCAGGTAATTATGAAGTATCGCTCAACACATTACAGCAATTTATTGAGAAACATCCAAACTCGCCATTAGTTCCCGAAGCAAATTTGCAAATTGCATATATTTATTTAGAACAAGGCAAATATCCCGACGCTCAAAAAGCTTTCGATAAATCGATTGTATCTATCGAGAATGATATATTGAGGCGAACTAATTATGAATATTTAAAAAACTTAGAAGAAGATGCAACATATTGGAAAGCAATTGCAACATATCAGCAAGGGCGATATTTAGAAGCAATACCTATTTTTCAAGAACTTGCGCAAAAACATCCTCAAAGCAAATATGCTGACGATGCATTGTTTGGTGTGGGGATGATTTATGAGCGTAATAGACAATATGATAGCGCTATAATTCAATTTAATTTAATTGAGAATAACTATCCGTATTCAAATTCGGTGCTTGCATCTTATATACGTTCAGCTAATAATAATATAGTGCAACGCAAAGCCACACGTGCTTTTTTCGATTTGGAATATGCTTCAAATATTTATAATCATATTCAGACAAAAGATTCACTGGGATTACTTTATGAGCAACAATCTTATGTTCAAGCACCATTTGAAGAAATAAATTATTTGCGTGGTGAGGCTTATAATGTTGTTGGGAATTATACGGAAGCTAAATCTACATTCAAAGCATTTTTGGAATCTTACACCGTTGAGCATCTTCGATTATATTTTGTTTTAGGATTAGGGTGGGCATCGCTAAATTTAGAGCAATATGATGAGGCATTGCAATATTATGAGCAAGTAATTTCCGAGGCAGAAGAATCTGAAAAGAATATTCGATATTTAGCAGAACTTTATCGAGCAATAACATTAGAAAAATCGGGTCAAATTGATGATGCACAAAGGGAACTTGCAAACCTTGCATCGCGCGCTGATTTTCCTTATTCGGGTGTTGCTTTGCTGGAACTTGCACAAATCAATTATGAAGCAGAAAATTATAATGATGCAAAGAAAAATTTAATTCGTGCTAAACGGGAGGAAAATTCCGGAAGAATAGCTGCACGAATTCATTTGTTGCTGGGAGCAACGTACTTACAATTAGGAAATTATAGTGATGCACTTGATGAATATGATAAGGCAAATATAATCGTATCAAATTCTGACCCTGTATTGCTTCCTGAAAAAAAATATTATGAAAGTGAAATATTATTTAAAAAGTCTATATGTTTAATTCAAACGCATCGCTATGCAGAAGCAATTTCAAATTTGAACAATTTTATCGGTGCTCATCCAAAAGATGCACGAATTCCTGAAGCTTTATTTTGGCTTGCAGAAAGTTATTATAGAACAGATTTGTTAAAAAATGCCCAGAAAACTTATAATCAGTTGATGATTAATTATCCAAATTTCAGGCGTGAAGATGTACTTTATGGATTGGGTTGGTCATATTTTAGAGATAGGAATTTCAAAGGTTCAAGCGATATATTTTCAATGCTTGCACAAGAATTTCCAAAGTCGAAATATGCTGTTGAAGTTTTAACACGACAAGGAGATGGATATTATTTACAAAAGGATTATTTGCAAGCTGCAAATTTTTATTCTCAAGCAGCGAAGTTATCCCCAAAAAGCGATGAAGGACAGTATTCTGCATATCAATTATGCCACGCATTATATCGCAGCGGAAAATATGAAGATGCAATTACAGCATTGTTAAATTTTGTGGGAAATTATCCAAATTCGCAATATGCACCAAACGCAATATATTTAATTGGATGGATAAAATTCAATCAAAAACAATATGTGGATGCAATCAATAATTATTCATATTTAATTGATGCATATCCACAGAGCAGCCTTGTTCCTAGAGCATATTATGCAATTGGAGATGCGTATTATAATCAAGGAAATTTTTACCAGGCAATAGCATATTACAAAAAAGTTGTTGAATTATTCCCAAGCAATACTTTAGCCCCTGAAGCTCTAAAAAGTATGCAATATTGTTATACAGCACTCGGAAAAGAAGACGAAGCAATTGCTATTGCTGAACAATATATCCAATCAAATCCAAATTCACCCTACATCGAAGAATTCGCATTCAAAAAAGGTGAGATGTTTTATACGGGGAAAAAATATCAAGATGCCATAACTGAATATGAAAAATTCATAGCGGACCACCCTGGAAGCGATAAAGATCCTGAGGCACTGTATTGGATGGGCAAAAGTTATCAGAATCTAAATGAAAAAGATAAAGCAATTAAGGTATTTAGTGATTTATTTAAAAAATATCCAAAAAGCGAATTTGCAGCTCAAGGGCTTATAGAATTGGCGACAATACTTGAAGAAAAAACATTTTTGCAATCCGCCGATTCGGTTTATACAATTATAAGCCAAAATTTTGATTCGACTGATTATGATGCACAAGCAATATTTCAGCGTGCGAGTATTGCAGCACAAATGAATGATACATTAAAAAGCATTGATTTATATAAAACTGTTGCTCAAAAATATCCAACTTCTATATATGGGCTGAATGCCCGATATAGAATTGCGATGTATTATCGTAGTAATTCTATGAATGACGAAGCTCGAAAGGAATTTGAAGTACTTTCGAGTATTTCAACAGATAATGACCTTACAGCGGAAGCATTATATAGAATCGGTGAGCTATGGATGCGTGATCAAAATTGGGATAAAGCAATAGAAACATTTACGATTGTCAAGGATAAATATACAAATGTTGAAGTATGGTTTCCATTATCATTATTGAACTTAGGCGAAGCTTATGAAAAGAAAGGGCAAAATGATCTTGCTATTGATATATATAAAGCATTGACAGCAATCAATCCCGACGACGACTATGGCAGAACAGCTAGAAATCGGCTAAAAAATCTTACAAAAACAAGGTGAGGAAATGAAAAATATAAAACATATAATAATATTAATTTTATTTATATCAAGTAATTTTATTTTTTCGCAAACCACTCCAGCTCCGACACAGCAGCCACCTTTGGAATTGCCAACCTTTATAATTGAAGGGACGGCGCAACTGGATGTCAAAGCAGGTATGAAACAATTTCCTCAACCACCAATAGCTTTAACAAGCAATGAATTGGATTCTCTTAATCCATTAGAAAAGCAAAGTTCATTATTAATCCCCGCTCAGCCATTACCAAAAAGTTTAATAATGCCACAGTTTCCAAAAGGATTTCTTCAAGCTCAATTTGGATTATATTCAACTGCAAATATCCTTGCAGGATATGGAATGCGATGGAAGGGCTATGAATTATATGGACGTGCGGGTGCTGACTTTTCATCGGGGGATTTAAAAAATTCTGATTTCAGACGGTTCTTTTTTAATGCAAATTCTGATTATATTGCTCCTGATATTTTCTGGATATTTGGGGGAAGTAGAACACGTACTTGTGTCAATCTTGGTTATAATGATTATAAACTTTATGGAATTCTATCGGCACCACAGCGGTCATCATATAATGCAGGCATTGATTTAGTTAGCGATGGAAACTTTGAGGGATATAATTTTTCGACAGGTGCGCGCTTATACACAATTCAAATAGATGACAAGCAATCTACAGCATTTGAAAATAGAATTGAGGGGTTTTTGGATGTTAGTACTTATTTCGACAATTTCAAGTTAGGTGGGAATATTGATTTAAATTTCGGAAATGTCAATACGCATTCTATGAATTTTTACGAAATTGCAGCAAATGGTGGAATGTATTATAACCTATTGAGCATCGAAGGAGAGGTTGGATTTCAAAATACTTCTAATACATTAAAATCGAGTCAATCTTCCTTAATGCTGAATGCACATTTAAATTTTTTGCCAAGCGAAAATTTAACACTCCAAGTACAATTTTTCACAGGGTTTGAGAAGCAATATTTTAGCCAATTTATGAAGCAAAATCCTTATTTCAATGTTCATTCAGATATAATCTATCCAAAGGCAAATGGAATACTGAAAGCAATTATACAATATCATCCTGATGCACAAAAGGGAGCAAGCATTGGAGGTTCGGCATCCTTTTATGAAGATTATCCTTATTTCAATTCTGATTCTATTAATCAAATTGATTTAATTAATGAAAAAGCAAATTTATTCAAAATAAACGGAGAGGGTTTTTGGGAGATTACGAAAAGGGATAAAATTTCTGCGGATTTTATTTTTAATTTATCTTTCCTAAATTTTGAAAACAACTCAATCCCATATTTGCCAATGATTGAATTTGGAACAAATTACAGTAGAAAATGGTTTGACAAGATTGGCACAAATATTGCATTAATCTATAATTCTAAACGTTTTACAAATAGAGAAAACACTATTGAAATTGACCCGTATTTCAATTTGAAGATAGGAATTGATTATGAAATATTTAAGAACTTAAAAGCATTCGCAGAGATGCAAAACTTAACAAACTCAAATAATTTTGTATGGCAGGGTTATCGAGAGCGTGGAATTTTTGGAACAATTGGTGTTAATTGGAAATTTTAATGGATGAATTGGAAAAAAATATTAATGAACAGAGAGAAAATCAACCTACACAATTAAATGTAGGCGATGAAGATACATTTTTACTAAATCAAATGCAATCTTATCCTGAAAAGTTTCCAATTTTTACGGCGGAAAATATACAAGAAGAAACAGAATCTGATAAGAATGAAACTTCCGATAATATAAATGACAATGAGGAACAACAATCAAGTATTTGGGAAAATTATAATAATATTGAACCCGAAGCTGAGGAAGTCCTCAAAAATGAAGATATTCAAGAGCCAGCCGTTATACAAGAACCAAAAAACGAGGATTTTGAACTAGATGAAGATTTCAAAAAATTCTTGAGTGAAGAACTTGAACGCAGTGCAAAAAAGAAAGAAACAAAGGAACAACCGCCTGAACCCATAGAATTTGTTCCTGTAGAAGAAAAAGGTAAATATGAATTAATTGATTTAGATAAATTTGCTAATCTCGAAGAAGAGGAGCCAAAACAAAAGAAAAAAGAAAAAAAATCTAACAAAAAGAATGAATTAAATGACATTGAGCAAAAAGGACAAAATGAAGAAAAACAAAGTGAAATCGAAGAAGACAATAAAACAAAGAAACGCCGAATTCCTTTGTGGGTAATTATTTCTTCAGCTGCTATAGTACTTTTGGCAATTGCTACCCTATTTAGTTATAATTCATTCAAGAAAAAACAAATCGGTCAAATTTCCAAAAAAGTAAATAAAATCGAACAGACAAAACCAAAGAGAGAAGATCAGAATGCATCTCAACCTGTGTTAAAAGATACTAGCCAATTTACTAAAAAAGAAGAAACAATACTTGATACATTGAAGGATAGGATTAAAACAAATTTAGCTCCAATTCCAGAAAAGACAAAGAAGAAGAATGAACTTACTAATTCTAAACCAAATATTAAAGAAAAGAGTATCATTCAACAAAAGCCAATAAATAACATAAATAATATAGTAGAAAAGCCTAAGAAAGAAACAAAACAAACCCATATCAAATCAGAAAAAACTATACTAGCGGAAAATCGTCAAAATAATAAAGAATCAAATTTGCAAGCGGTTGCAAATACAGAAAAAACTGTATATACAATACAAGTATATTCAACACCATCAAGAGATGATGCTGAGATATGGAAGAAAAAATTAGAAAGTTTAAATATACCAAAAGCATATATAAGCGAGCAAAAGATAAGAGATATAATATGGTACAGAGTAAGATTTGGGGAATTTTCAACCAAAGAAGCGGCAATTCAAGCAGCAAAACAACTTGGATTTAGCCAAATGTGGATTGATAGAGTTAAATAGGGAAAAAATGAATTATAACAAAATTGATAATAAAGAATTTTTCAACATTAGAATTCCGTGGGATAGAAATACTTACTTGGGATTTATAATATCAGTAATAATATGCTCAATATTTATTTTCCTTACTTCTTTTTTCAATATGAAACAACCAACATTATACGAACCGAAAAGTAATGTTATTCCAATTGAATTATTAAGTTTCGGAGAAGGGGATGGAACGGGTGTGAGTAAGGGCAATTTGACTGCTGAAGGGGAGGCACATAAAGGTTTATTACCAGCAAATCAGTTAGAAGATGCAAAAATCGCATCAAATGGTAAAATATCAGCAACAACAAAATTGAACCCTGAGGACGCAAATGTAATTCCATCCAAGAATTTATCAATTGCTGCTAAATCCGACCCCAATGCAAGCGGAAGCGATAGAGAAAATATTGGTAATCCAAAAGGGAGTGAACAAGGTAGAGGATTGGGCGATAAAGGATACGGAGCGGGATTAGGTATGGGACTTGGCGATATTGAATGGGGTGGCGGGGGTAATCGAATTGTTTTACAAAAGAAAATACCTGTTTATCCTCCAGGAGTTAATACATCAGGAACAATAAGAATCAAATTTACTGTTTTACCTGATGGAACAGTCGATAAAATGATACCATTGGAAAAGGCTGACCCAAGATTGGAACGAGCAGCAATGGATGCTCTGAGGCAATGGCGTTTCAATCCCATCAAAGAGAATATCGTAATGGAAGGTATTATCACTATGGCATTTAAATTAAGATAAATAAATTGGAAAGCATAATTAACTTTTTGGCAACAGTCCCTCTATGGGGAAAAATATTATGCTTATTATTATTTATAAGTCTTTTTTATTCAGTTATTAAAAAATTATTAAAAATAGCAATAATGAGTGGAACATTCATAATATTATTGCTAGTTATTATAAAATTGCTTAATGGAGTATAACAAATGGCATTTAAAATTTCTGTCGTAGGGACAGGATATGTTGGAATTGTATCGGGAACAACTTTTGCTGCACACGGCAATAGTGTGATTTGCGTTGATATTGATGAACAGAAAGTTCAAAAGATGCGTGAGGGAATTCCTCCAATTTATGAGCCAGGATTAGAGTGGCTTTTAAAAAATAATATTGAAGGGAAAAGATTGTTTTTCACTACGAAATTAAAAGAAGCAGTAGAAAATACTGATATAATTTTTCTTTGCTTGCCAACACCACCTGATAAAGATGGGGCAGCAGATTTGCAAAATGTATTAGCTACATCAAAAGAAATTGCTGAGATTATAAGGGATAATAATCTATCACAAAATAAAATTATAGTAGATAAAAGCACTGTACCAGTAGGAACGGGTGAAAAGGTCAAAAAGATATTTGATGAAATTTTGCCCAATAATGAGATAGAAGTTGTAAGTAATCCTGAATTTTTAAGTGAGGGAACTGCTGTTGAAGAAGCTATGAAACCTGATAGAGTAGTAATTGGTACAAATAGTCAGCGTGTACGTGATATTATGAAAGAATTGTATGAACCATTTTTGCGAAGTGGAAATCCTTTATTATTTATGGACATTCGTTCAGCAGAAATCACCAAATATGCAGCAAATTCAATGTTAGCTTTAAGAATATCATTTATGAATGAACTTGCCCGATATTGTGATAATGTTGAAGCTGATATAGATTTAATTCGTCTTGGAATAGGTTTAGACCCCCGGATTGGGAAAAGATATTTATATGCGGGGCTTGGATATGGGGGTAGTTGTTTACCTAAAGATGTCAAAGCATTAATTCATTCAGCAAATGAAGCTAACACACCAATTCAACTTGTCCAAACTGCATTTATAATTAATGAAACGCAAGTACATTACTTTTTCTCAAAAATCACAAATAGATTTGGAAGTTTAAATGATTTGCATTTTGCAGTGTGGGGACTTTCATTCAAGCCCAATACAGATGATATAAGGGAATCACCTGCATTAAGAATAATTGATTTGTTATTATCAGAAGGAGCAACTGTATCGGTTTATGATCCTCAAGCAATTGAAAAAACAAGAGAGCTATACACAGATAGAATTAATTATGGCAAAGACCAATATGAAATACTTGCTCAAGCTGATGCTTTGATTCTTGCAACAGAATGGAGTATTTTCCGAAAGCCAGAGTTTGATAAAGTGAAGCAAGAATTAAAAAATCCAATAATTTTCGACGGCAGAAATCAATATGATCCTGATGAAATGCAAAATTTAGGATTTGAATATTACCCAATTGGAAGGAAGCGTATAATTTAAAATAAAGCCTATATCAAATCAATTTTGTAATTTGTAATTAATTAATATTAACATTTAATTATGGAACTAAATTTTCAAGTTGATAGTTCAAATATGAGGCAAGTCCTTGCAGATTATCATTTTCAGGTAAGAGAATCCATAGCCCAAATCAAGCAATTGCCAAAATTTGCCGATAGTAGTAAAATAAATAAGATATTTATTCTGGGTATGGGTGGTTCGGCAATTAGCGGGGACCTTGCGAATTCTATAATCAAGAACATATTCCCCGAGATTGATATTCCCATTTTTATTATTCGTGAATATGATATACCAAATTTTTTAGACAATTGTAGCTTAGTGATTGCGATATCGTATTCAGGCAATACTGAGGAGACATTATCGGCATTTGAATATTCAAGGAAGCGAACAAATCATTTGCTTGGCATAGCAAGTGGAGGCACATTAGAGAATTTATGTAAAACCAATAATATCCCATTCATTCAAATACCATCGGGATATCAGCCGCGAGCAGCTTTAGGATATTTATTTTTTAATCTTTTAAATTTTCTACTTTTAAATTTTTGCAAAATTTGTACACTATCTCGAACAACAATTGAAGAACAAATAATTGCTGATTTATTAGAAGAAAAAAGTAAAATATATTCACAATTAACTGATGATAATCCAGCGCTGAATACAGCCAAAAAAATTTATGGAAAAATTCCAATAATTTATTCATCTTCGAACGTATTAAATATTGTCAATATTCGATTTAGGGGACAAATTCAAGAAAATGCAAAATATCTTGCATTTGGGAATCTTATTCCAGAAATGAACCATAATGAAATTAATTCATGGAAATTTCCCAAAGAATTTCTTGAAAATTTCTTTATCATTTATTTACTTGATAAATCTGACCATCCTCAAGTACAAAAAAGAATATTTGCTACAAAGGATATAATTGATAAATCTAATCCGAATTCGATTATTTTGCAAAGCAATGAAGATTCTCTATTTTCAAGGATATTTGATCTGATATATTTAGGCGATTGGACAAGTTATTATCTTGCAATTTTAAACAATCAAGACCCGACACCAGTACCTGTGATTACAGAATTCAAAAAAATCATCGCAACAAATAATTGATTGCTATATGGAAAGAGTCGCAATTATTATGGCGGGAGGTTCCGGCAACCGCTTTTGGCCATTGAGCAAAATTAATCGACCAAAACAATTAATACAATTTAAAGAAAATTCCCCGACTTTGCTTGAGGAAGCAATCGATAGAGCATTGCTTGTTTTTAAGCCTGAGAATGTTTATATCATTACTAATCAATATATGCTTGATGCAATACACAAAGTAATAATAAAAATTCCACCTGAAAATATCATTGCTGAACCTGCAAAACGAAATACAGCCCCCAGCCTCACATTAATGTCAGCAATATTATCGGTTCGGTATAAATTAAAAGGAATTCCAGAATCAAATATATCTATTGGTGTGCTAACAGCAGACCAAAAAATTTTCCCTAATGATGCATTTGCCCGTTCTATTGAAGCATTGCTGAGATATGTGGAATTTAATCCAGTACTGGCGACTATTGGAATAAGACCAAACAGGCCTGAAACAGGTTATGGATATATTGAGATACAAGATGAATTTGAAGATTCTACCTCCAGCATTCAAATTAAGCCACTTAAGTCATTTCATGAAAAGCCAACATTAGATGTTGCGCAAAGATATTATCTACAAAACAGATTTTTATGGAATTCAGGAATGTTTTTCTGGCGCTTAGATGTGTTTATAGAAAATATGAAAAAATACACTCCTGAAATTGGAAATAATATTCAAAAATTGGAGGAATTTCTTAGGGAAAATCCTTATGAAATTGATTTGACTAGGAATAAACAAGTTCTTGAACTTTATGCAAGCCTTCCTGATATTTCAATTGATTATGCCCTAATGGAGAAAGCAGAGCGGGTTGTAGTCGAGCGTGCAATATTTACATGGGAAGATGTAGGAACTTATGACGCACTGCCACGGATTTATTCTGTGGATAACTCAAATAATTATCTAAATGGTAATATTGAAACTATTGATACAAAGAATTCAATCATTATTAATCAAAATAATCTAAATGATTTTCTTATTGCAACACTTGGAATAGATAATTTGGTAGTAAGTGCCACAGAGGATGCGTTATTAGTATGTCCAAAAGATAGGGTCCAAGAAATCAAAAGAATAGTAGAAAAATTAACAAAAGAAGGGAAGACAAAATATTTATAATCAATTAGATGGGATTATTTAAATTTAGAGAAACAAAATTATAATTTATAAATATATTAATAAGTTAAATTGATAATAATTAATAATAATTAATCTATTATTTTCTAAAATTTCCTTAATTTGTGAATACTTAATAAATCAAATAATAAATTTCAAAAACAGAGGTAAATTATGGCAAAAGCCTTAGGGGAAATAATAATAAATAAAGATTTATGCAAGGGATGCGAATTATGTGTCGATGCGTGTCCTGAGAAAACACTTGCTTTATCTCCCCGAATAAATTCAAAGGGATATAATTATGTAATAAAAGTACAGGATAATTGTACAGGATGTATGAATTGCGCATTGATATGTCCAGATTCAATATTCACAGTTTATAGAAAAATTGTACGATAAACAGAGGAAAAAAAATGGGTGAAGTAAGATTAATGAAAGGCAATGAAGCATTAGCTGAAGCTTTGATAAGAGCGGGAGCAGATGCTTATTTCGGTTATCCTATTACTCCACAATCAGAAGTAATAGAATATTTATCTTTAGAAGCAAATAAACGAACGGGTATGCTCGTGTTGCAAGCTGAAAGCGAAGTTGCTGCAATCAATATGATATATGGAGCAGCAGCAACAGGAAGACGAGCCTGCACAACA
The DNA here is from genome assembly GCA_035451765.1 of Bacteroidota bacterium. Lineage (GTDB taxonomy): Bacteria > Bacteroidota > Ignavibacteria > Kapaibacteriales > UBA2268 > UBA2268. The sequence goes on from DAOTPH010000001.1 coordinate 17,087, forward strand.
TCATCAAGTCCGGGTATCAGTTTGATGCAAGAAGGAATTTCATATATATCAGGAGCGGAATTACCATGCCTACTTGTAAATGTTGTTCGAGGAGGCCCTGGATTGGGGACAATACAACCTTCACAATCAGATTATTTCCAAGCAACAAAAGGTGGCGGACACGGTGATTATCATTTACTTGTTTTAGCACCATACAATGTGCAAGAAATGGTTGATTTTGTAAAATTAGGTTTTGACCTCGCAGAAAAGTACCGTAATCCTGTAATGATACTTGCCGATGGAGCAATGGGCCAAATGATGGAAAAAGTCGAACTATTCGATCCAATACCACGAAAGACAGAATTTCCCGATTGGGCAACAACAGGTAAACCAAAGGATAAAGAAAGGCGAATTATAACCTCATTATATATCGAACCAGAACGAATGGAAGTTGTAAATTTGCGTCTTCAAGCGAAATATAGACAAATGGAAAAAGAGGAAGTACGCTTTCAAACCATTAATATTGAAGATGCTGATTATATCTTTACAGGCTTTGGTTTAGGATCACGAATTGCAATGAAATCTATGGAAGTTGCAAGAGAAAAAGGATATAAAGTAGGATTAATACGACCTATTACTGTATATCCATTTCCATATTCAATTTATGAAGAAATTGCTCCAAAGGTAAAAGGAATTTTGGATATTGAATTGAATGCAGGCCAAATGCTCGAGGATGTAAAATTAGGTGTAGGCGGTAAAACACGCGTTGAATTTTACGGTAGAATGGGTGGTATGATTCCAACACCCGATGATGTTTTAGAAAATTTTGAAAAATTTTTCATTAATAATGGAGGTAATAAATGACAACATATAATGCACCGGAAGAGATACCCGTAAATATGGATATTGTCAAAGATGAATATCTTTTATATAAAAAGCCAAAAACATTAACAGATAAACCATTGCACTATTGTCCGGGGTGCGCTCACGGAACTGTTCATCGCATTCTTATGGAAATTGTTGATGAAATGAATATACAGGACCAAATAGTGGGAATTGCACCTGTTGGTTGCTCTGTATTTGCTTACGATTATATGAACATAGATATGCAAGAAGCTGCTCATGGCAGAGCTTGCGCACTTGCAACTGGAATTAAACGAATGATGCCTGATAAATATGTATTTACTTATCAAGGAGATGGAGATCTTGCATCTATTGGAACTGCCGAAACTATTCATGCTGCCAATCGTGGAGAAAATATTCTTGCTGTGTTTATAAATAATGGCGTGTACGGTATGACAAGCGGCCAGATGGCGCCTACAACTTTACCTGGGATGTTTACAACAACAAGTCCTTATGGTCGTGATGTTAAAACTCAAGGCTATCCGCTGAAAATTGCCGACTTACTCGCGCAATTGCCAGGCGTTGCTTATGTTTCGAGGCAATCTGTTCATACACAACTAAATGTCAGAAAAGCAAAAAAAGCATTCCAAAAAGCGTTTGAATATCAAAAGCAAGGATTAGGCTTTTGTATGATAGAAATAGTTGGGAATTGCCCATCAAATTGGAAAATGACACCACTTGAAAGCAATAAGTTTGTTGAAGAAAAAATGATACCTTATTATTCATTAGGCGATTTAAAAATTCCAGGAGGTAAATAATATGACAGAAGAAGCAATTTTTGCAGGATTTGGCGGGCAGGGAATTCTCTCAATGGGAATGATACTCGCTTATGCAGGAATGATGGAAGGCAAAGAAGTATGTTGGATGCCATCTTATGGTCCCGAAATGCGAGGAGGAACAGCAAACGCTATTACAATAATTTCAGATTCTTTAATTTCGTCTCCAATAATTTCAACTTTTGATACGGTAGTTGCACTAAATCAACCATCTGTTGATAAATTTGAATCAAAAGTAAAACCAAATGGTATTTTACTTTATGATAAAACAAATATATTAAAACCCCCAACACGAAAAGATATTAATGTTTATGGAATACCAGCAAGTGAAGAAGCGGCTAAGCTAAAGAATATGCGTGTTCTAAATATGATCGTACTCGGTGCCTTTATTGCATTAAAGAAAACTGTGGCAGTGGAAACTATTTATGAAGCATTAAAAAAAGTTTTACCCGAGCGTTATCATCATTTGATTCCCATAAATCAGAAAGCATTTGAAATCGGTATGTCGTTAGTACAACCAAGCGAAATCAAAGCTTAGTAAATTAATTTTATATAAATTTAAATGCTTTACTTATTCATTTTGATGAGTAAAGCATTTTTTATATAAAATTTAATCTGAATATCTAATTAGCAAGTCTTTTTAATACACATAGCACCAATAATAAATGCCACTATAATTGAAGGCATCATTGGCTCAATATTGCTGAAGAAATAATCAATTTTAAAAATGGAAGGTATAATTATCCATAAGAAAGCAACTAATGAAGGAATTATAAATACCCATATTATTTTATTTGCCTCAATTGTATATTTCTTTGTATATGTCAAAATTGTCGGGAAAATTAATCCTGGAATAGCAATTGAAGCTGTTTTATAGATTAAATCAATTGCTGACGGAATTAGCAAAGCAAGAACAATAGAAAATATTGATGTAATCACAAGACCAATTTGAGTATAAAATTTTATTGAGTATTTCTTTTTGAAGATTTTAGCTAATATATCATTTCCAATTGTAGCAGAAGAAATAAAAGCGTAGCTATCAAGAGTTGACATTATAACGCTAAGTATTGCAATTACAAAAATACCCTTATATAACGGTGGCAATACTGCATTGCCAAGCTCGGGATATGCTTTTAAAGGTTCAATACCTAAAATATTTGCCCTTGCATAAAAGCCCGTAAAAAGTGTTAGCATGTCGAAAATTACCCAGCAAAATACTGCCCAAAGAAGCCCTTGACGTGCAATTTTTGGGGATTTAACAGCTGCCGACCTTTGATGGAATGACGGATCAACGAAAGTTTGTAGTGAGATAATAAACCAACCCAACACATATTGCCAAGATTTATTTCCTGTTATTGTTAAATGCTCTTTAGGCAATTTGCTCAAAGTGATTGGAATACTTCCAAATTGTTTTATTGAAAAGAAAAGCAAAATAAAAAAACCAAGATACATAATAATGAATTGTGCCGTATTTGTCCAAATATCAGCTTTAAAACCACCCCAAAAGAGATAAATTAGTGAGATAATTGAAACACATACAATTGAAAGCACAAGGGAGACACCTGTAAACATTTGAAAAATTACACCAAGCATAAGCACATATACTGCGGGCAAAGTCATTATTAAAATAATAATAGAAGCGATATTGCCTGCTTTGTCGCCGAATTTATTAGCAATTTGCTCAGGTAATGTTCGGAAACCAAGATTACGTATTTTATCAGCAAAAAAGAATGCAAATGATACAGCAGAAATATAATAAGGGACACCGAAACAAATCCATCCAACTAACCCACTTGAATATATAAATTCTCCTACACCTAAAATATTGCCGTACCAAGTTGCAACAATGCTTGCAACAAAAAACGGTAAAGTAAGCCTGCGGCTTGCAAGCAAAAAAGATTCATCATCAGAACCAGAAGATTTACTTTTTGCTTTAAAGCCAAGAAAGAGAATCAGAATGAAATATACTGCAATAATGAAAATATCGATTGGTGCTAAATTCACTACTGGACTTGCTCCGGGATAATTTTTATTAACATATTTAGCATAATGGAAAGATTATCTCCACCGCTTGATTTCAATTGTTCATCTGCATCCTGTATTGCGGAAAGCGAGGCAACAATTTGCGAAAATTTATATTTTCTCGCTGCAAGCAAATAATCATCAAGAAAATAAGGGGAAACCCCAATTTGAGAAGATAATGTATATTTATTTTCATTTAAATTTAATTCCGTTATTTTCAATAGAATCAAAAAGAATTTTTGTAAAATTGATAATATTAACATTTCTTGCCTATCATAAGATAAAATTTTGACAATTATATCAATTGATTTTGACAAATTCATTTCCCCTACTGCTTTTTGCAAATCAAATACTGTATAATCTTTGCTAAGACCCGTCAGCCCCATCACATCTTTGACGGAAATAGTTTTTTTATCGCCTAGATATAATATTAATTTTTCAATTTCATTATTCAAATTACGTAAGTTATCACCAGCCATTGAATTAAGTAATTCGATTGCATCGGGAGAAGCTTTCAAGCCAAGTTTTGATAATTTTTCTGAAATCCACTTCGGATAATTATCTTGCCATATTTTTGGAAATTCAAACCAAGCATATTTTTCCAATATTATATTAAATGGGAAAGAATAACTTGATGGATTAGGAGTTGCTTTTTTTGAATATCCATTTAAATTTGGAGCCATAGTCTCGAGAATTAGGGTCGTGGATGGATTTGGTTTCAAAAGATATTTACCAAATTGAGAATCGAGCATATTTTTCTTAGATTTTGAAGATGGCAAAGATTTGTCGAAATTTTTTACTAGAATAATATTTCTATCAGCAAGCAGACTATATGAACGGGCAGTATCAGCTAAATCATCAAGAGCAATATTTTCGCCTTCGTACATACTAAAATCAACTCTCTGATTTTTATTATCGAGTAATTCAGTCAGAAGATTTTGAATGAATTCTTCAATTAAAAATTCCTCTTCACCAAAAACAAGGATTACAGGAGGTGGATTTAGAAAATCAATTGTTCTTTTCATTTAATGGTAATAATATTATTCAATAACAAGGATTTTTTGAGGAATTTCATCATTTTCAGCAAGGCGAATTAATACCCGAATTGAATCTTCAGTTAAAATATCTCCACGTCCTGCAATTAAAATTCCTAAACTATTATAATAATCATCAGCAATAATCTGGCCAGGAGTTAATCTATTTACAGGTAATCGTAAGACTGTGCGGCTGCCGAGTTGCTTTCGTTCGAAAGTTTCTATTTCGATTAATGTATCTACAATTTTAGCATCAAAGAGTATTTTTCTTTTTTTATATAGATAATTCATAATGGAATTAAATTGGTCTTTTGTTGCTTCCAGAAAAGAGCTTGTAGTTGCATTCTGAATAGTATTATTTGTATGGGAAGCAAGGGATTTTCTTTTGTAGATTGAATTATGATAAACGTCTACAACTGCTATTATTTTTGCACCTCTGTGGATTTTCTCTTCTGTTAAATGCAATGGGAATCCACTTCCATCAAGCCTTTCATGATGTTGATAAATTATCTTCCTAATTACCTGGAAATGTTCATTCGCACTCAAAATATTATATGCAACTTCGGGATGAAGTGTATAATTTTTATATTCATTTGGATCCATTTCTTGAGTATTTTTAAATAGAAGCGAATCACTAAAGCCAATTTTTCCAATATCATGAAGAAGAGCTGCAATTCGTATTTCAGTAAGATTCTCATCGGTAATATCAAGTTGCTTAGCAATGGTAACGGACTTTTCTGCAACAAATCTTGAATGGCTACCATCATAATATTTTTCAGTCAATTGCGTAAGCTTTGCTAATATCTCTACATTTGCAAGGAATAATTTTGATAATTCATTCAATAAATCATCAATAATTACATCTTTATCTTCACTATTTAATAATAAATTACTTAGACCTTCCAAATTTTTTCCTCAATGTTTAATTTGAAATTAATATACCGTGCTGCAATAAAAAGATAATCAGAAAGACGATTAATGAAAATAATTATATTTGGATTTATTTCTTCTATTTCTGATAAAGCCACAATACGCCGTTCTGCACGTCGTGTGACTGCCCGAGCAAAATAAAGCAAAGCAGATTGCTTTGTTCCATAGGGCAAGATAAAATTGTGTAATTCAGGCAATTCAGCAGTATAATAGTCTATTTTTGTTTCAAGAAATAAAATATCATTTTGTTCAATTCTCGTGATTTTTTTTTCCAATGTCGAATTAAACGGCGTTGCTAAATCGCTGCCGACTTGAAAGAGCAAATTCATAATTTTTTCAATATCTATTTTAATTACATCAAGGATTTCCTCTGTCATAATAATTCCTAATAAAGAATTCAGTTCATCGATAGTACCATAAGCTTCAACTCTGATATTAGATTTCGAAATACGATCTTTTGAATTCAAAGAAGTTTCACCATTATCCCCTGTTTTAGTATAAATTTTCATAATTTTGCTTTTTTTGTTTAGACAAAAAACTAAATTACTAAATTTTGAATTGACTATGATTACAAAAATTAATCTACTCTTTATTGGAGACGTTGTCGGGGAGGACGCTCTTGAATTTCTAAAAGAAAATTTAGAAATGCTAAAAACAAAATATAAATCCAATTTTATAATTGTTAACGGCGAAAACATAAAGGAAGGCAAAGGCATAACTGATGTCGAAGCTAATATGCTTTTTGCAAATGGTGTTAATGTTATAACAACAGGAAATCACGTTTGGGATAATTGGAAAGCACGTCCATTATTATCAAGGGATTCTCGAGTATTGCGCCCATTGAATTATCCCCCAAATAATCCAGGATTTGGCTATACCGTAATCGATTTAGAACCGCAGACAAGTGTAGCAGTATTGCAAATACAAGGCAGGTCTTTAATGTCGCCCATTGATTGTCCATTTCGAACAGCTGATTACTTTTTAAAAACAATAAGAGAAAAAACGCAAAATATCATCGTCGATTTTCATGCAGAAACAACAAGCGAGAAAGTGGCTCTATCTTGGTATTTAGATGGCAAAATATCAGCACTAATTGGAACTCATACTCATATTCAAACAAATGATGCAAGAATATTACCAAACGGCACAGCATATATTACTGATGTTGGGATGACAGGACCTTATAATTCTGTAATTGGTATGAGCAAAGATACTTCAATAAAGCGATTTTTATTGCAAACACCTCAGAAATTTGAATTAGCAAAAGGTGACTTAAGAATTTGTGGGGTTAGTATTGAAATTGATGCACTTACTCATCAGGCAATGAGCATACAACAATTTACATATCCGGAATTTCAAAAAGTGGCATTTATATAATTTCCTAAATAGAAATTTCAGATTTAAATTAAATCAAAAAAAATCTATTTATATTTTTTATTATTTTATAATTTAAAAAAAAACACGTAATAAATATATTAAAAAAATTATTACGTGTTTTTTAAATTTTACATTAATTAAACTAAATCTAATTCTTTTCCAACATCAACAAAAATCTCAAGAATTTCATCAAGATGTTCTTTACGATGCGTGCTCATATATGATGTTCGAATCATACTCATATTAGGAGGCACACCAGGAGGTACAAATGTATTCACAAAAACTCCCCTATCGAATAGTTTCCGCCAAGCTATTAATGCTTTATCCATATCGCCGATAATAACAGGAATTATTGCGGATTCATTCTCTATAATTTTAAAGCCATTTTCTTTAAAGAGTTTGCGCAAATATTTAACATTATTCTGCAATTGATCGACTAGTTCAGGTTGTTCTTCTAGAATATTCAATGCTTCCAAAGCTGAAGCAACAGATGGTGGGGTAGGACTTGCACTAAAAATTAATGCCGGAGAGTTATGCTTCAAATAATTGATGACACGCTCAGGTCCAGCAATAAATCCCCCTAATGAAGCAAAAGTCTTTGAGAATGTGCCCATAATTAAATCCGTTTGTTCTGTAACATCCCAATAACTCGATGTACCGCGACCTCCTTTGCCAATAACGCCAATAGAATGGGCATCATCAACTAGTACTTTTGCACCATATTTATGGGCAACTTCTATCATTTTTGGCAAATTGGCAATTTCGCCTGTAACAGAAAAAATTCCATCTGTCACAATGAGTTTTCCCGGACCTTCAGGAAGCTTTTGAAGCGTTTCTTCAAGATCTTGCATATCATTATGTTTGAATCGCACAAATTCTGCAAAGCCACCTTTTGCCATCATACAACCATTGATAATGCTTGCGTGGTTTTCCTTATCAGAAATCACATATTCTCCGCGTTGGACTAAAGTGGAAATTGTTCCTAAAGCAGTCTGATAACCCGTGCTGAACAGAAGTACGGCTTCTTTGCCAATAAATTTAGCAAGTCGCTCTTCAAGTTCGTTATGTAAATCAACTGTACCCGTCAAATAACGCGAGCCAGAGCAACCTGTACCATATTTATCAATTGCTTTTTTTGCAGCTTCTTTCACACGTGGATGTGTTGTCAAACCTAAATAATTATTCGAGCCAGCCATAATAAAACGACGGCCTTCCACATACACAACAGGTCCTTCATTTGCTTCCAATACATGAAAATAAGGATAAAGACCAGCTTGTTTCACTTCATCTGCTTTTGTAAAATCAAGACATTTTTGAAATAAATCCAATGTTACCTCTAATTATAATTTTCATCTTCAGGATGCCATAAATATTTCGCGAGTTCCACATTATCTTCTTCAAAGGTTATCCCCTCACTTATTAGTAATTCTTTCATTAATGAGGGAGTTTCAAAATGATACTTTCCTGTCAAACACCCTACCCGATTTACGACTCTATGAAATGGTAATTCTCTATTTGCATTTCTTGATAATACCCATCCTACCATTCTTGCCGATGACTTCATGCCACACACTTTTGCTATTTCTCCATAAGTAGTCACTTTTCCTTCTGGTATTCTTTTTACAATTTCCAGAACTCTTTGCTCGAAATCTTTTTGCATTTTTCTAAATTTCAAAATTAAAAAATTTGTCAATATTAATAATTCTTATATTATAATTATTTTTTTATATATACGTTTTCAAGTAGTAGAAAAAATATAGTAATGAACTATGAAAATGACTTTAATTACTTATGCACCACAAATCACTATAAATGGGACCAAAAAAAATCATTCTATTAAATTTATCTTAGATCCTTTCATTAAAGCCTTTGAAAGGAAAAATTCAAATCAAAATCAAATAGAATTTCTAAATCTTGATAATATGGTTATTAATGAATGCCTTGGGTGTTCTAATGACCTTTTTTTTATTCCACAAGAATATTGCCGACAGACAGATGATATGAACTCCATATATGATATTCTTAGAAATTCAGATTTGTGGTTTTTTGCAATTGAATCAAATTCGTATAGACCACCTAAGAAACTTTTAAATTTTCTTGATAGATTAGAACCATTATTTGATGAGGATTTCATTAACTATGAAAATAGAAAGAATTCTCAGAAAAGCAAGCAAAGTATATTTTTCGTTGGAATAAGTTCATTATGGGAAAGCAGTGTCTTTGATGAGGTATCGTTTCAAATACAATCTATAGCTATTTTATTCAATAGAGAGATAAAGGGGCAGATCCTCCGACCACATTATGGTGCATTTATACAGGAGTGTAATAATAATTCTGAATTCCGCAATACTATTTTAAAGAAAATTGATGAAATTGCTGACGGATTATTATGCTCAAAGCCAATTGATGAATCTTCATTTCAATTATTGAACTCCCCTGTAATTGAAAGAGAAGAATATGCTAAGAAATTTTCTGATGTATTATCTATAATTTGATTGAATAGCTCTATCATAAACATATATTGAACCAATTATAGCATCATCTTTTGTCATATTTAAAAGCATCTCAATTGATTCATCAGTGAGTTTTGTCCCCATATTTATAAGCTTCAATCCCGATTGTGTATATATATTTCTCGATAAAATATAATCTGGTTTTAGCTCGGAGATTAATACAGGTAATTCCCTCTGATTAGCACTCTTGTTATTCATATTTTGATAAGCAAAGAATTGGTCAAGCAATGCAATAATTCTATAATCATACAACCGACGTGATTCTTCAAACAATGCATCAATAGTTTTTGATTCACGCCCTTGATTTTTTGCTAATAAATTTTCATAATCTAACAATACCCTCAATATTCTGCTTTCTAATGGAATTTCCCACCCTTTGAGCTTATCGGGAATACCTGAACCATCAAAATTTTCATAAATATGAGATAAAATATTTATAACTCCATCAAAATCAGGTATCTTTGATAAAATCAATTTAGTATATTCTGGAACTTTTGCCATTTCGTCGCCAGCAACTAATCCGTTGATTAGAACGGGTTTTACAATGTTATGTTCATTTAAAAATAAGTTCCCTGCGTATATCAGTTCCGCAGAGAATTCCAAATCGGTTGTTTCAAAATTTTCCTCAGCTAATTTCTGATAAATCCAAACTGCAGCTTTTTTAATCCTCTGAATTAATTTCTCTGATTCAGGGATTCTTATTTTTTGGAATAACTTGATTAACTCTATTGCTTGCAAGCGCAAATCTGAGTATTTTTCATTTAATTTTTGAATTTCATTTATCTGTGCTCGATTTGTTAATTGAAGTTCAAGGTATTTTTTGATATGCAATAACCGTAACAAAAAATTATCTGATGAAATTGGTTTTGGAATAAATTCATCTGCACCTGCTTTAAGAGATTGGAGAATTATATCTTTATCATTTAATCCAGAAACTACTAAGGAATAAAAAAGTTCATTTGAATATTTATTTTGTATAGTTTTAAGAACATTTATTCCATTTATACCTTCAAGGAAAATATCTATAATAAATATTGCAGGAAAGCGCAATTTATCTAAAATTTCTTCTGTTTCTTCTGAAGTTGAAATATCATAAATAATAGAATTGGGAAATATTTTAACAGTAATATTGTGAAATAATGTTAATTGTGGTAAATCGTCTTCAAAAATATAAATATGAATAAATTCCAATTGATACCTTTTTATTTTTTTTACTAAATTAAATAAAATTTTTTTAATAATAAAAAAATAAGAGAATATTTCATAATTTTGTATTCTGTATTATTTGAAAATTTAAAGTTATTATGAATACTCAATCAAATCGATTGCCATCACTCGATTTAGCAAGAATTTTGGCAATGTTGATGATGATTGCGGGACATACTTTTTTTTCTCTTGTTAATCCTCAATTAATAAATATAAATGAATTCCCGTGGAGCTGGTGGAATTTTCTGCGTGGAGTAACTGCTCCTATTTTTCTTACGGTTTCTGGAATTGTTCAAGTATTTGCCAATAAACGTGATACACAAGGGAAATTATCAAGTAGCACAATTGAAAAACGCTTAAAAACGGGATTGAATTTGTTATTCATCGGTTATATCCTAATGTTCCCTGCTCATAATCTTTATAATATTAACTATATTCCTAAATCTGTATATCATACATTTCTCTCCGTCAATATTTTGCAATTATTTGGGTTAACTCTACTTTTTGTTTTGCTTGAATTTGTTCTCACTCGTAATAATAAATCATTATTTAGAATATCCCTTATATCTGCATTGTTTATCATAATTCTCAATCCAATTGTACATCGAATTGATTGGTTTTCAATACTTCCTTACGGTATCGCTTCTTACTTAGATCTAAGTAGAGGGTCATTTTTCACAATATTTCCATTTTCTGCTTACGTTTTCTTAGGTGTTTCAATTGGAACTATAATACAAAAAGTAGAAGCTACAAAGCGGCTTGATTTCATTATGAAAAAAAGCTTAATATCAGTACCAATTCTTTTAACCATTGGATTAATTTTTTCATATTTTGATGCAAATGTATTTCATAATACAGGTAATCTATATATTGCGGGAATAGGAATTTTTGTTTTGCGACTCTGTTGTGTTGCTATAATGTTTTATATAACAGGATTACTTACAAAAAAATTTAATCAATATGAAGAGTATTTTATTTTCTTCGGAAAAAAATCCCTCTATGTCTATGTTACTCATATGATTATCCTATATGGATCTGCAATCACACCAGGGTTGAATACATTTTTTGGTGGGCAGCTATCAATTCCATTGGCATTTTTAAATATATTAATTGTGCTTACATTTACTTTAGCTTTTACCTATTTAATTAATATTTATAAGAGAAATAGCAAACCTGTTGATTTTCTTTATCGTTTTAGTATTGCATTCTATTTAGTTTATGTCCTAATTATTTAATAATTTTGTAAAAAAAAGAAAATACTATGACAAAGACAACCTCAACATACCGAAAACCTACTTCATCAGCATCAAAGAAGCCTACAAAAAAGCAAGTTCAATGGCATATACCTTGGACAAAGCAGAATTATATAATTATGGCTATAGGACTTGGTGTAATTGTTTTAGGTTATATTTTAATGTCAACAGGAATTACAGAAGAACCCGCTTTGCCACATGGCAAATGGAATAATCCACTTGCAGTTATTGTTGCACCGATTTTACTTGTGCTGGGTTATTGCGTAATTCTGCCATTAGGTATATTTAAATCATACTTGAAAAAGCAAGATTAAATGCCAAAAAAAGCGGGATTTGTCGCCATACTTGGCAATCCAAATGTTGGAAAATCAACACTAATTAATACATTAATTGGTGCTAATATTTCTATTGTATCGTCAAAACCGCAAACAACACGTAAAGAAATTGTTGGCATTCTTACTAAAGAAACATATCAAATTGTATTTCTCGATACACCGGGGATTATTATTCCCCGATATAAGCTCCAGGAAATGATGATGAGCTATATTCCTCAAAGCATAGCATCAGCAGATTTAATTCTAATGATTTTCGATTTTGATAAGCAAAATAGGAATGAATTTTTCCCTGAACAATATGAAGAACTCTTCAAGAACATTACAACTCCCAAATTTGCTGTGCTGAACAAAATTGATTTAGCAAAAAATAAGTCTTACATAATTCCCGTACTAAACAGAATCAATCAAATTAACGAGTTTAATGAAATTATTCCAATTTCAGCTTTAAAGGGGGAAAATCTTGACGAATTAGAAAATACTGTTGTCTCATATCTCCCCGAACACGAATTTTATTATGATGCAGATTCCATCAGCACACTAAACGAAAAGTTTTTTGCCGCAGAAATTATACGTCAAGTATTATTTAATAAACTCTCGCAAGAACTACCATATTCAACAGAAGTTCAAATTGAAGAATTCAAAGAAAGACAAAAGGGTAAATGGTTTATTAATGCAAGTATTATTTGCGAAAGACCAACTCAAAAACAAATCATTATTGGAAGTAATGGTGAAATGATTAAGGAAATTGGCACCACTGCCCGCAAAGAAATTGAGGATTTTCTTGGAGTACCAATTTTTCTAGAACTTTTTGTCAAGGTACGTGAGAATTGGCGCGATAATCCAACATATTTAAAATCATTCGGATATTAGCAATTATCTATTTTTTAACTTTACCTCAAATAAATTAGACCAATTCTTACCTGTAAGATAAAATGTTTTTGTCGAGGGATTATATGCAATTCCATTTGAAACTTCAGCATTTGTCTTATCATCAAGGGCAGATCTTAATTCCGAAACATCAAATGAATAAACAACTTTTCCATTATCGGGATTTATAGCGATGATTTCATCTTTCATATAGACATTAGCAAATATCAATCCATCAACCCATTCCAATTCATTTAAATTGAAGACAGGTGTATTGTTATCCTCAACAGATATAGTTTTTATAATATTCATAGATGAGGCGTCATAAAATGAGAGATAATTTGAGCCATCGCTTACAATTAAAAATTTTCCGTCGGATGTTATCCCCCACCCTTCTCCTGGATATGAAAATTCCCCAATTTTTTCAAAATCTAGATTATATATAAACCCCTTATGATTTTCCCACGTTAGCTGATATATCTTCTCCGAAAGCAATGTAATACCTTCTCCAAAATAAATTGGTGAAAGATTAATTTGTTTTAAAACCTTTCCATCTTTGATATTCACTTTTCTCAAAGAAGAATGGCCATATAAGCCTGTACTTTCATATAAATAGTTATTGTAGAAAATTAAACCTTGAGTATATGCATTTTTATCATGAGGATATTTATTGATAATTTCAAACTCTACTTTTTTGCTAATATTTTTTGAAGTTGTATCAAATGATGAATTTTGAGATGTTGCGATTTGCTGCGATTTATTTATTTGCTCAATCTTTTTTGAATTTGAATTGCAAGAATAAATGCAAGTTATAAATAATGCAATGATTATATAATATATTAATTTCATTAATTATTATTTTAGTTAGAATTCTGAATAATTGTTTTGCTAAAAATTAACTATGGCGAATATTTAAAATATCTCCATCTTTCACAATATAATCCTTACCCTCCAGCCGTAGAAACCCTTTTTCTCTACATTTTGCGATTGTGCCTTCCTGAATTAAATGGTCGCAATGGACAACTTCTGCTCTAATGAATTTATTATAAAAATCTGTATGGATTACTCCTGCTGCTTGTTGTGCATTCATCCCCTTTTTGATTGTCCAACTGCGTGTTTCATCCTCGCCAACTGTGAAAAATGATTGCAATCCAAGCAAATTATATGCACTTTGGATAAGCCGATTTAATGGAGAGACCGAAAGTCCATATTCTCGCATAAACATTTGCTTTTCCTCCTCATCCAATTGAGAGAGCTCCATTTCGATTTTTGCGAAAAATGGAAGAATAGCAATCTTCTGAGATGGAAATTTTGAGGCTATACCATTTACAATTTTGTCTTGCTCTTCGACCATATTTTCACCAAGGTTTAAAGCAATTAATAGTGGTTTCGCTGATAATGGTTGATAATTTGTAATATACTTCATTGTATTTTCATCGAAATCTAATTCACGCAATGGCATATTATTTTCAAGATTTTCTTTCCACATCTGCATTATATGCAGTTCTTTCTCCATTTCTTCATGATTTCTTTGTTTTTTTAATTCATTCTGCAATTTGTTGATTCTATTTTCAACAAAAATCAAATCTGCAAAAATAAGTTCATCTTCAATATTTCGAATATCCCTTTCCATATTAATTTCATCAGTATAGAATGGTACATTTGGGTCATCAAAACCACGAACGACGTGAAGCAACGCATCAACAGTTTTAATTTTTGCTATAAATTGAGGAGTAAATATCTCGCCCTTCTTTTCTGAATATTGTAGCCCTGCAAAATCTACTATTTCAATTGTTGCATTAACTTGTCGCTTCGGTTGAAATAATTTTGTTAATATATCTAACCGTTCATCAGGAACTTTAATGACAGCACGGTTTTCATCTTTTTTTTGGTACTGAGAATCTTCGTGAATTGCTGAAATGGTTTCAAAAAGGGTTGTTTTGCCTGAATATGGATATCCAATTATTCCAATTTGCATAATTTTATAAATTTTAAACTAACAAAAACAAAATTAAATAATCTATGACAAATAAAATTGAAATAAAAAAACCTTCCGTTTCTTTGAAAACCACGGAAGGTCAAAACAAGAATAAATCTTAAATGTACTTATTTAGAATAATTGATTTACTTTTATTGAAAATTTTTTAATAACGCTCTTTAATTTTTTCTTCGACTTCTTTTACAGTTTTCCCTGTAATTACTTCTTTACGTGTAGGGTCAAAAGCAAATGGAGAATACCATCTTTCTTGCTTAGGTGTTCGCGACACATTTTTTCCAAAATTCACAAGGTCCGGACGTTGTTTTCCAATTTTATCTTGGATTGCCATAAGTGCCATTATTAAATTTTCGGGGCGTGGTGGGCAACCTGAAACATAAACATCGACGGGCAAAAATTGATCGACACCTTGCACAACTGAGTAGCTTCGAAACATTCCACCTGAAGAAGCACAAGCACCCATTGTAATAACCCATTTAGGATCTGCCATTTGGTCATAAAGCTTTCGCACAGGCCATGCCATTTTGTAAGTTGTTGTACCTGCAACGATCAATACATCTGATTGACGGGGAGTCATACGGAACACCTCACTACCAAATCGTGCAACATCAAATCGAGATGCAGCAAATGCCATCATTTCAATTCCACAGCAAGACAATCCAAGAGGATTGGGCCACGCAGAATTTTTCTGTGCCCAATTAATAATAGCATCTATTGAAGTAGTTAAAAAGCCCATATTCTGCAATTGATCATTTAGTCC
>DAOTPH010000002.1:0-1712 GCA_035451765.1 Bacteroidota bacterium
ATTTGCATCGACTTGAACTTGCGAGCTTGTTCTAATTTTTGTTGTTGCCATTTTATTTCCTTAATTTAAATTTCTATTTTCCCATCTTTGATACGTTTATTCTTAACTACAAAATTATCATTTTTTATATCAATAATACCAAAACCGTGATTCCAGTTATTCACAATAGAATATCTCGGGCTTAATCCACATAAACAGCCTATACTCCAAGCTGTAATATCTTGGTCTTCTAAATTCTTTACTCTTGATACATCAGTAATATGATGATGCCCAAATATTACATTATAAAATGCACGGAGTAATTTATTGCGTGCTGGGTATATCACACCACCAGCTCGTATTTCGTGTCCGTGCAAAATCATTAAAGGTACACCATCTATCTTAATTTTATCCATTTCGTTAATACAGTCAATACCACGTTCTTTCAAATGCAATAATTGATATAAAGATAGTTGTTCAATATTTGTAAATTCTACTGCATTACGCCATATAAAATCTGATAATCGCATTTCGTGGTTGCCCATACGATATATAATTCGTTTGAATTTATATTGTAAATAATCTAAAAATTGATTACCAATTTTGATTTCATAATTCAAATCACGCATACGACCATCCCTGTTGAATTTCGATAATGAATATAAATCCATCATATCACCATTAATGATTAATGTATCTATATCATTATCCTTTAAATCATTGAGTGCAATTTCAATTGCTCTGTTATCTTGATATGGTAAATGTATATCACTTATAATTCCAATTCGCTTTGCATTCTGGATAATATATAACTCAGGTTCTACATAAGAACTTTCAGGCATTTGCGGACCTGCTACTAAAACCTCACTCTTCTGTCGCATTTCAGTTTTCTGATATTCTAAATGAAAATCTCTTATTCTCTTCCGCAAACTATCCGTTGGTGAATTATAGAATATGCCAGGTGAATTTGATAAAAGCTTTGCTAATTGTAATGTAGATATAAATTTATTTTCTTCTTTGTCTAATATACGGCGTACTGCCTCACGCTCCTCTTCTGTTAATTGATATTGTTGCATATTGTATCATTTTAAGGTATTATAATTTCTTCTAATCTATACCAAAATTTAAAATTCGGTATCATTGGGGCTACAAAATTAATCTTGTCTTTTTCTAATTCAGATAGTCCTGGAAAAGTTGTGCCTTTTTTCACGCCCCATACCCTTATAGTGTTAGCATCTAAGACATTATACCAGGGCACTATATCATTTGCTAAAGGCTGAAAAGATTCTAAATGAGTATAAGTATCACCATAATTATCTCGCACTTGATTTAATTGCAATATAAAATTATATAGTTTAGTATCTTCTAATTGCCAATTATGTGCAATATCACCATACCATACTTGCCCATATTCTGTATCATACTGACTTTTCATAGTTAACATAACATAACCAACCTTCACTCGTGGCGGTCTCTGCGTAGGTATTTCATTGGGGTCAATCTCGATAACCACATTGCGTGATTTTAATAAACGATCTACACCATCTAATGCACCAGTTTCGTAATCAGGCAATTGACCTGTTTTACTACGCACCCGCCCACGCATACCATATCCAAATTCAATCTGACCTAATGTTATAAACTCGTCTAACCATATTGCTTTCTCGCCTGATACACGCATACCAGTCTCATATCTTACTGGTGGCGTGTTACCTGTATTTACTCCATCAGGA
>DAOTPH010000002.1:1812-26031 GCA_035451765.1 Bacteroidota bacterium
GATGTCTGAAATTTTACATCAATAAATTGCGGGTTTGTTATCTCTATCATTTTTTATATCTCCTTAATTATTTGTCCAATCGGCATCAGGATATTCCGATGTGTTCGTTGGTTCAATTCTACGTAATATAAATGAGAATGTGCGTGTATATTTTGCTTTACTGAAAGCATTAGGATCATCCATATATGTAAAATTATGGACTAAACCTAACTCTTCATTTTCAAGACTATACGTATTAGGAAATCTCAATTTGCAATCTCTGGCATCATCGCCTGGGTTCCATTTATACCAGCCTGGACTGTCTGGATCTGCAGAATTTAAACTTTGTGGCACCGTTACCATAATAGGCACTGATGAAAATAATCTAATAGCATTCTTTGAAATTGGATGATGATGTATTAATGCCTCAAAACCAACCGTGCCATAAAAATCAGAACCATTTTGTGTTTTACCCGTACTAATCGGATTAATTTGTAAAATATAATCGTGCTGATGTAATAAATTCCAATTATGGAATATATCCATATATATTGAAGAACCATAATATATAGGATATTCGTCCGATAATCCATCTTCTTCGTAATCCGCATCTAATGCTGCTATATGCCGTGTAGCATCTGTATTTGGCGGTCTATATGCAAATGATACTATCCCTAAAATACTTGTAGGTAATTCAATGCCTGGCGTATATCCAACCGACGCATTTATGCGAACATCGTGATTACTTAAATATTCAAAATATACATTCGTGCCTGGTATAACCTGACTGCGAGTTAAAAACTCATCAGGCATTTGCGCTTTTTCACCCGCTATACGAACCCCAAAATCTCTCCGCTTAGCTAACTCTGACATTTATCTATCTCCTCATATTTACAAACTTAATAAATTATATTTAAAAACTATGTTAGTCCTTACTTGACGCAATTCTTCGTTTATCCAATACAACTGTTGCGTATATGAATAACCCCGATAATATTTTAAATCGGGTTTATAAATTCCGTGTATAATAATACGGTTATTATCCAACCCTTCTACTCTCGGTATGAAATCTTGATGTGGCAATATAGTAGGACTTACATCAGCACCATCAGATACATCAATTTCCATTAAATCTACTAATTGAATAATAAAATTATTCTTATCCTTTAATCCCCAATTATGTTCTATTAATTTATATATATACCAACCGTAATATCCATTCGCTGGCGTATAAGCATAATAATCATATAAATATCGATTGCTATCATTAATTATTTGCCCCTGCGGATTCAATGGCAATTGATTGATATAAACAGTTCCAGTTTCATATTTTATATCAGGTATTTTTACAGTCGCCGATATTTCTGCTTCTTCTGCATTTGGAATAGTATTGTATGTAGATAGCTTTGATTTCAATACCTGAAACATTACACCCTGATTGACCATCTCACCATTATAAAACATATAGCCCGCTTGCTTCCCATCGTGAAAATCAAATGCTTGAGCTACTTGCTTAATTACCGGTGCGTCATTATGTTTAACAGTTTCAGCCCATAATTCAGTAGGTACGGCTTGCTTTTCATAAATCTTCGGAGTTTCACCACCAGTTACTTTCTCTTCTGTCGCAGTCGTAGGAGCTTCTCGCAAACGTAATCTACGCATCTCCTCATTAGACATTGAACTACCATCAGGCGTCCCATATTGTGGCACATCTTCAACTGATATTTTACTTTGATATGGAACTAGTTTTTTTGTTTTAGAAACTACTCCTACTTGTTTAGACTCTCGCTTATTGATTGTTGGTAATCGCTTCATCGTAACCACTCCCATATTGGTCGTAAATGAGACTCTATACTATTTAATTGCGTATATGCCTGTGTATCAATTGCTATTGAAAATACAATAGGTTTGCCAAAATAATCCTCAACAAGCAAGGGATTTCTAGGTGCTGATGGAACAATCTCTATTACATTGCTACCTGTATTATTCCATAATTGCGGTGATATTGATATGTTATCGATATTTACACTTGATACAGTAGCACCAAAATTGAATGTATTATTAAATATTGGGTCTGATGGATAAATAGATGAAATGTCATCTACTCCCATTCCCTGCATACTATAAGCAGAGTCATAAGGATATACCCATAAGTCTATACGAATACCTGATTGTGCATATATGTTAAATAAAATTTTGCGTAATCTTTTAATAGTTACTTCACTACCTAAATCTATTAAAGAACTCCTATAATAATTATGTATTGCTTTTGGCAATGTACGTGGAAATTGAGCTGATTGATTGCCTGGAAATTTAGCAAACCTATCTAATATAGCATCATAATTTACACCCAATTGTGTAACATTATTGCCAATGAAAGCAACTGGGGCACTTGTAGATACCCTTAATTCTACTTTCGGACTATTGTATATACTTTCTATATATATACCAGCCCAATTAAATCCAATATCGCCAGTAGTCTGCACGTATAAATGGGGCATTATATCAGCACTCCGCAAATTACCTTGCGTATCATTATAATACATCCGCACCATTTGCCTACCATCTGTAATTAGATTTTGTGTTATACCATTTAATACCCACGTTCCAGGATACGAATATTTAGTTACCGCCCCTGTATATAAATTATGTACGTAGATATTACCATAAATACGATGTAAATTCTCTTGTGTTACTTTGATAGGATCTCCACCAGATACGCTATTATCCTGATAATAATTAATAGGATAGATAGGTATTTCATCATAATCTTGGATTGGATGCCCTGTTGTGATATATGGTATATTTAAATATATTGAGTTGTCGTGCTGATTATATCCAACTGTAGCTTCCCGTATATCATCGCCTAATGCCTTCATTCGCATTTTTAATTCACCTGAATATTGCGCATCTAATAATTTAGGTATATTATTATCATATACATAAAATCCATCAGCTGAAAGGAAATATACATAATTATTTACATTCTTAATAGTATGCGGCGCAATACATCCTAACGTGGGTGATATTTCATCAGTCCTTGATAAAGGTGGCGAATCAGCTTGAACCGCTACCCTGTGCATTGAATTTTCTTTAAATATTAATAGATTACCCGCAAGCGACTCTATACCTGTAATCTGCGATTGGTCTCCACTCTTGTATTCAATGAAACTATCAAATTTAATAGTATCTGGCAAATAAGGTTCGCTCCATCGCAAACCACTCTGATATTCCATTGTAATTGGATCAGTAGAACCTAATACTGCTCCATCAGGTAAAAAGTCATCTATAAATAATCCCTCTGTATCAGGCGTGGTCTCTATCTTCCCTATATATCTAAATTCAGCGTGTGGCGATCGTCGTCTATATATCTCTAAATATTTAATTGAATCATTGTATGGTGATGGCAACCAATATAAACCTACTACATAATTATCACCATTGCCATATTCATCTGGATCCTCTATAATTTTAGTGCCGTCAGTACCTAAGGTTATTTTCGTAGTATAAAGTGCATCTTGTAATACGCCAGGACGGGAGACAATATCATTAATATCTTTAAATACAAAAGCATATTCTAATTCTGTACCACTTGGAAATCCTTTATCCCCTTTAAATAAATAATAACTTATATCTGATGTTGGGTGCAATGGTTGGTATGTTTCTATAAAATTAGCATAATATAAACGTTCATTTAATGATATATTAAATCTCGATTGTAATGGGAAATATAAACCATCATAATCATTAGGCGAACTTGTAAAATCTAATGCTTCGTCCCGAACATCATCAAAATAATATATACCGTGAAATGTTCTTTTAACTCCATTAATTACTACATCCTCTGTTATCGCATCACCATCAGTTAAAGGATATATTAATTGATTATCATTATCTTTACTCTGTATAATTGTGCCAGCGTGAATATCATATATTTTAGTGTCATCGTCAATTGTGTGATCGAACCGTTTAATTTCAATCTCATCAACTAAACCATAATTATTAGGTTCATATTCATTATCTACCGATGCAAGTGTACGATAGATTAATAACTTCTTTGCATCCTTTGGAACATTCTCATAACTTATACGAATGCCTACACGAGGTGCTCCAAATAATAATGAAGATGGGAAATAACTTGTTAATTGTTCTAATGCTAATAATCTAGTGGCTGGAGTATATGAAAATATATCAAGATTTTTGCCTATATGAGATACATTATCAGAATCATAACTTGGCATATATGGATAACCAACCCGCCCTACATTAATATTAGTAGCATTTTCACATAAAATATCAGAACTACCTATTGTATCTGCATCCCATAACTTCTTAAAGAGATCCCAAAACCAGCCGCCGCCATCGACATTATCTGTCCATCGGGTTAATTTATTCACATAATCGTTAAATTCTTTAATTTTCCCAGCCCAGTTAGGCTCATAAAAACGTATGCGGTATAGAACAGCTAAATGTTCACAAATTAAATTATCGCTTGCTCGCTCTATTTCATTATTAAATAATCTATTGTCTCTATCTAATAAATCTAATTCTAATATTCCTGGTTTAATTAATCTATTAATTGCTTGCGAGTCTACATCCGATCTAGACACTTGTAAGTCCTCACTCTCATCTGTAATCCCTTTTAATAATGTGCCGTGCCATAAATTATTACTTTGTGTCCAACCTTCCGGAAATACAAATTCGCCGTTATTAATTAAAGTAGTGGGAGAATCCAATATCGAATATCTCGCTCCACCAAGAGAATTTTGTGATAAAGGGCTTCTCTGTGCACGTATAATCTCGTCTTTACTTCTATCATAAAATTCAAGATATACATCATTTCCTTCCTTTACACTATATCCTGCTTTGTTAAAAACAGAGAGTGGAAAATATGAAACACTATAATATAATTTTCCACCGACATCAAAAATATATCCAGTAGGTTGTTCCGCCAATGTGGGCAATGCTAATACTCGCACAGGCGCATTAGCTAATCTAATATTGCCTTCCGCATCAAATAAACTCATTATACTGCGTGCATTAGAACGATCCGCAAATGTGGGTATTATCAAATCACCTGATGAAACAAATACGTGCGTATCTTTTAAAGCATCTTCTATATATGCTGATATATCTAAATTATGTGTGAATATAAAACTAGCTTCGTAAAATGTGCCATTTAATTTAAGGGTATGTTCTGGCACTCTTGTAGTTATTAATGTTGCAAAATCTATAAAATCACGGGTGCGTTCATCATTATAAAAATTTATAATATTACTATCTCTATCCCGTACATAATTATTTTCATCTAATGTCCAATCCTTTATACCAAATCTATGATATTGACTACCATATAACTTTTCTTTTATTTTAAAGAAATTCTGACCTAATCGGGTTAAACGTCCATCAATATCAAAAAAATTAGTTAATGGAATTGCATATCTATTTAAAGGTTCAAAATATCTAGGCTCATATAAATTAAATGGAAAGCCTGGCGTATCAGTTACGTCCCCAGATGAAGGTAAATAATTAGTGCGTCTATATTCATATTCATCTAATAATCGGGGACGTTCATATACACCTGCATATTCATTAGGTGTCTTACCTTTTATCAAATCATTATCAGGTATAGCACTCCATAATATATCTGATACTAATTTTTCAGTGCTTGCTACACTATAACGACCATCACCATAATCCCATACAAATTTATAACGCCACGTACCCAATGGTAACTTTTTAGAATATTTGTCTTTCTCTTCTAATTTAGTAATACGTGATTTCTGTGGTGTCTTTTTATCAAATACTCTATCAGCCGCATCCATCAAATAAGTGCCATCTAATACCGAGCCTTTCGTAGGAAAATACTGCAACTCTAAATCATTCCATATATATACATCAGAGGATGTTTCTTTTACAGTCTCGCCTGTCTCGGGATCTATGTATTCGTCTTCGTGCAAATGCACTTCCTTATCTATATCATTAAATTCAACTCCATCTTCGCCATTACTAAATCGATAATATTCTGTATCGTTCCTTACAAATCTAATACTATCAGAATAATATGATCTTTTTAAACCTGAACCACTGTCCGTATTCCCCATATTCATTTTAAATGTTATATATGCGGTATTCTCAATTGTATCACTTATAGCAACTGCGTCTTCGCCAGGTACTGTATCCCCACCATAAGTCTCAGGATTTGATACTTCATTTCTACACGGATTTACTGTGCCTTTCTGATTACTCTTTTTAAGTTCATAATTATAGAGAGCCATACCGTGTTTGACACCTTCCGTTTCTGAGTTTTCTTCGCCTATTCCTATTCTATAATCTATATTTATTATATCAGGGTCTAATACAGGTTTGCAATTTGGCAATATTTCTAATTGATGGTCTTGCGTAACCCCTTGTTCCTGATCCGCTAATAAATCTCTAATTGTAACATCGCCATTAATTTTATCTGATATAATTAATTGATGTCTATATTCACTTATATCTACATATTGATTAATCCATAAATCATTTTCATTATCTGATATTCTAAATTTATTAGGTGCATATAACACGTGCTTTTCATTACGCAATTGTCTATTAGGATATAAATCTTTATACCGTATAATATCGCCACTATTATCATTGAAATAATACTCACGATAATATGAACGGCGTGTCATATGATTTAAAGGACCACTGCCTAATTTACCATTAAATAAAAATCTTGCAGGCAATACATAATTACGGTCGGCAGTTTCTAACGGCACAAAAGCATATATCATATAATTATCTTTATCAATATATGTCATTTGCCCTAAGTCATAATCAATGTGCATAATACCATTATATACAGGATAACCATATTCATTTATATCTATGCTTTGAACTGTTTGATTGGATATATAATTAGTTAATAACTGATTTAAATGAAGTAGGTCAAGGGAGAATTTATATCGATCCGGCTCTATTGTGCCATCATTGTTTAATCCATCAAAACCTAAACGATAAGCATATACCATATATCTATTGCCACCATATACATATTCAGATGCTTCACCAGGTAGCAAAAATTCTGAAATACCTAATATACCTAAATTATTATCAATTGTATTTATATCAGGGAATGTGACACCTATGCGTGGGTTATATGCACCAAACTCATACCCATTGCGAGATTCAATTTTGTTAGATATTTTATGTTTATAATTTAAAATATCAGCTGCAAATTCTTTTTCAGGATTATGAATCAGCTGTATATTAGAATTTAATCCACCAAAATTTTGCATTATAATTTTTTGATACATTCTCCCCACTCCCTATGAAAATGGTGCAAATTTGTAATCTACAATACCTTGTTGGAATAAAGTAGGCTTATTAACTTTAGCTCTCTCTATCTCCTGCTTAAAACTTTGCTCAAATACTCTATAATTAGCACTGCCTTTACTCTTGATAAACAAACTTAAAGCATAATCTATAAATGCATTCTCATACGGTGATAATACAGGATTTAATCGCTTGGTGCTAAATTGATACATAAATCGAGTAATGTTCTGCCCTGTAATAGGATGCACGATTACCTGGTCTAATGGATACCAACTGTTATATGTAATAGGCACAGTAGTAGTATCATCGGCTCGTATCCATTGTTCAGTTGCACTTAATGGGGACAAATCAGGTATATACCACAAATATAAAGGACCATCATATTGTGGATATATCAATATTTCCTGTCGCCATACAGTTGCAATATATACACTTTTATCAGGATAATGATACATATATACATTAGGAGTGCGTCCAACTCCTGTATGCAACGTATCTCGTATCCGTGTAAATTGTTCAAAATCTACAATCAATATAGGGACAGTTGCAGTAGGATAATTAGCCTCATCTTGTGGTATCAATCCATTGCGTAATTCAATTATACGTAATACATCGGTAGGCAACATATATATATTGTCTGCGTTTAAATCAATCCGTTGCACTTGTTCCACATATTCCGTCTCACGTTGAAATATCTGTATGCCTTTTGTTAGCCATCTCATAAAGGCTAATTCAGTTACATCTAAAGTCTCGGTATATAACTTCGCCATATCTCTAAAATCCGAAAACATTTCAGCCATTGTGCTAGACATTATAAGCCCTCTTCCTTTTTCATAGTTGATAATTCTTCTACTTGCGTCTGAACATCTAATTGATATGCTGTCATTAGAGTTTCAAATGCAGACATTAATTCTTGATTAATTAAATTTAAATTTACCGATGGATAATAATCTATTAACAAATTTTTCATAGCTTCTAATATTACTAATTCTTGCAACTCAGGTGATAGATATAATTCCATATCAGTTGGTTCAGTTAATTCTAATAATGCTTGCACATACCATACTTGCAGTGTAGCATTCAAATTAGTTAAACTTGCTATAGTAGCTTGGTCGAATGTTGCACCTATATATAATAAAATCGTCCTTGCAAATACATCATATTCATACGCAAAAATAGGACTATCAATAGTTGGCACATTCCAATCGTGAATAGAAATGGTATAGACTTCCCGTTTGCTCGATTGACGGCATTGCTTTTTATACAATACCGATGTCCCCTGCCACATCATATATACATTATCAATAGATATTAAATCCGCTGGCATACCATATACAAATACTTGGTATGCTCGTGTCCCGTATTGAATATTTTGTATAGTTGGATCTTGTGTTCCATTATTGAATGGTATATTAATTACATTGCCAAATCTATCAGACATAAAAGGCAAAACATAATTTTGGACTTTACGCCTCGCCGTATTAATATAATTAGATATGGATACATCGCTAACAACTGCGCCTGCGAAATATCGCTTTAATCGGATTTTTAAGAAATCTATGTATTCAGCTAATATCATAAATTAGGTGCTACCTCCCCTGGCGTCGCTTGTGATGGAACAAATGGGATGCGAGGCTCTACAAAACTTTCTAATTGTCTCGCTTCCGTTAATTCTTTTTCTTTCTTTCTTTGATATAATTCACTTTTTATCTTCTGTATATTCTGTAATAAATAACTCAATTCACCTCTCTCATCAGCGTGCATTAATAATTTTAATAATGCAATAGAATAAAATAAATCTATATATTCATAAGGTATAGGCAATATAACATTATTCTGTGTCTCCTGCAAAACATTAGGATATATATATGCCTCCATTATTCCTTGTATAGTAGTATTGCTAATTATATCAATATTAGACATAGGCTGTGTAGTAGCATAAAATACTAAACCATAGATTGTATATACAGGATTATCCTCTATTGCTACATTCCAACTGTGAGCTGTCTCCCAATTAACAAGTGCATTGTATTCACGACTATTTACATACCGTGCCTCTCGCAATGGATCAACTGCACTCTTTTGAATTAATACTCTGTGTGGCTTAATAAAATTTGGACCTAAAAATTGACCATTAACTACATTAAATCTAGCTATATAATTATGACCATATACAGGCAATAATATAGAAATAGTATCCATTAAGGCAGTATTGACAATCTGCACTAAACTAAAATAATCTATATTAAAACCATTGCGATAACTATTTACCCTATTAAGTATTTCGTCAATTGCATCACGTAATCGCACACCACCATAATTAATCATTACTGCCCCCTGCATTCTGTAATGGTATGCGTTGTCCTGATTCTATAGGCACATATAATCCACGCTGTTGTTCTGTAACATCCATAGTATTAATACGTTCAGCTGCAAAACAAGCTACCTCGAAATGATATTCAAGTGGCACTTCCAATCCTATATTATTCGCTACTGAAAATGCAACAGGATACCGAATATATAAAATAGAAGCTAATAAATTCTGCATACCTGTATTATTCTTAATTTGGATAATAGTGCGCAATATATTATTCGCATCAGTTCTATTGACATAACTCCAGTAACCATACTTCGGATAATTAGCTCCTGGTAATAAATATGGTTGGTTTGTAAATATCATATTGTAATTTTCAAATTTTGCAGGTTCTAAATATGATAAAGTTACAAATTTATTATTGCCATTATTATCTACCGTCTTGACAATTAAATTGCGGGGGAAAAACATTAATGTATTTAATTGAAATTCAGCTGTCGTATTATCAATAATACGGTCTTCCTCAAATACATATAAAGGTCTTAAACAACGTTCATCACCTTTGGCGTGCGCTTTAGCAATTAACACCCGCTGAGCATTATCAATCTGTTGCTCCATAAAATCAAGTGGAGCATACCATTCGTGCCCTGAGTCTAATAACGTCCTAACAGTAGATACGATTTCTAATGGTGTCATTGCTATTGTGGTTTATATGGTTCTAAAAAACTATCTATCTTGGAATATAAATATATTAACTGCGTAGGTATAGTTGATTCAAAAGTTTTGCCTTCGGATAATAATTTTACATCCCGCTGGGATAAACTATCCTTTAAACTTAATATAGAAGCTGCTATATACAATATCACATTTTCATATATTGCATCAGAAAAAGATTTAGTTACATAATCAATTGGTACAGGAGGCGAAGGAAGAGCCCCATATATTCGTGCAGGATAAGTATAATATATTATACGACCTGATAATTGCTGATTGTAATTACTAGGCGCACCACCCCACCCTCTACTAAAATAAATAGCATTGTTAATTATATACGTACCATAATGCTCAGTATATAAATATTGTAATGCTTCACCACCGAGATAAACACGTGATAAATATGAATGTTCAGAATCTTGGAATACAGCAGATATAATATGCAAATAAGGGTCAGTTAATATATTCAAATTAGCTGGGACATTCAATTGAGCATTCCATCCAATTCTATCACTGACCCTTATTAATCCTTCTAAATATACATATAAATTACGCTCTAAACAATAATTCACAAAAAGCATTTGTGCATTATTAAGAGCTAAAATAATTTCATCATCATCATAAAATTGACCTTGGCTTCGTGCGCTCGTAACATCACGTAAAGCACGTCTAATTTGCAATACCAAATCCGACCCATCCATTGTGCCCCCATTATTTGCATACTCTTATTTCGTTACATTGGTAGAGGCATCCCACCTCCGCTATTCCCCCCATTAGTTCCGCTTGATGGTGAAAATCTATACATACCAGATTGCATAGGCGCACCAGATAATTGACTTCCACCAGAGGCACCCATCTCAGGAGGCATTTGGCTCATCTCTGCACCTGGAACTGGCGGCATCGCCATTCCAGTTGGTGCTGATTGTGGAAGCATACCAGGCGACATCATATTACCACCCATAGCGGGGGGCGATGTTGGTTGTTGCATAGTGCTCCCTAATATGCCTAACTTCGCATCTATTAATGCTTGTTGTATTTGTAATTTAGCTGCTAAATCAACAAGTTGTTGAAAACGCTGATTATTCTCATTCACCGCTAATAACTTACTCAATTCCGTCTGCATTTGCTTTGTTACAAGTTCCTGCTCTTTTAGTTTTAATTCAGTAGCTCTATTCAATAAGCCTGCTTTTTCATTTGCTAATTTATTTAAATCTATGGTAACAGCTGTCTTGCGTTCGTGCTCACGTGTAGGTTGTCCCATTGATAATAATATTTTTGTTGCCATTTTTTTTCCTTTTATTCAAACTCTGCACTATCACGGGTTATATACCGCCTCTCTTCCTCCATTTGTTTTTTTGCCCAATCAGGAAAACTCTCTTTAAATATTACAGTTCCATATAAATCGCTCGACTCAATAATTCTCTTTAATTCTACATCATCAGTTACAAAATTATGATGTGTAAAACGTAAATAAGTGTTCTCATTTAAGAAGATTGCGGGTGCCTTCTTCGTAGATACATACGTAGTTAAAGCACCCGACTTCTCATCTTCTACTTTGCGACCTATATATCTGTCAATATTATAATCAGCTTGCTTATTAGGTTCAACAATATTTACAGTAATACTTTTCGTATCAGGACTTACAACTGCTTCCCCACTTAATACTTCTTGTTTCTTACTTACTTCCATATATTACTCCTTTAATTTTAATTATCTAGTCCATCCATAATAATTTGCATCAGTAGTAGTCAATGAACTACGTGGTTCATATCCAATAGCATCTCGCACTGGATAGTCATAAGGTTCGTCGCCGTGCTGTAAATGTTTGAGCCAGAATTGCCCTCGTCTATCAATTACATCCTCATTATCGCCCGCATAAGTTTTTGCTATCTCTGCACCACCCGATACATCTGTTATGTTATTTGTATCAATCCCTTTGAAAACATCACCTGCCCTATATTGTTTGTTGTTATAAGATACTATGCCTGCAATTACCTCATACCAAGTGCCATTAATAGCGGCAAGCGTACCACTCGACCAATTTAATATTGGCGATTCTACAAACAAACGTTCCTCGCCATATAATGTGCCTTTTCCTGCCATTTCGAGCCTATTGGTAGTCGCCCCACTTAAATCAGTCGGATAAACTAATTGCAATGATAAGGAATCTGGCGTCATTAATGATGCGTCGATTATATTCCCTGATCCTAAATCAAGATAGTTATATTTAAATTGATATGCTATTGTCCCATTATTACGGAACAAATCAATATCATTTTTGCTAATATATCGCATTTTTATTCTCCTTTTATTTTTATGCTGTTCTTAAAAGTGCGTGAACTTGTTCACGATGCCAAGCAATTGTGCCTTGCCATTCAATCATTAAATGGTAATCACGTTCACCTGGATCTTGCCAAGCTCTCGTTTCAAAATTCTTATTTACCATAATTTCGATTTCCTTAGGATCAATAACAAAACCCCAATCCTCGAAACCAGTATTCATACGTAACATATCACTACGGATAATCTTTAATTCAAAACCTCCTGGAACAACATATGTATCTAAATTCAACCCTATTTTTCCTGCTGGCACCTGGTCGGTCATTCTACGATAATCTTTAAATGCTCTATTGAATCTTTGCAATAATCTTGCACCTGCAATCATTATCTTTTTATTCCCATTTGGTGCAGTTGCAAATGCCATATCAGTAGTAAAGTTCATAAAGAACTCTTCAAAATCTGTTATCGTAGAAGGATTATACGTAGCAACATTTGTTCTAATTGCATCAAATAAACCACCCATATAACGTGTGGCTCTATTCTGCGAAAACTCTACTTTGCGATGACCCCACATAAAATTATACTCAATAGTCTTTTTGAAATTACGTGCTAATTGCTCTACCTGAAATTCCCAAGTTGCAGCTTCACGGGTATCTACCATATTACGCATATCCTCTGACATCGTAAATGTTGTCTCTTTATGCTCAACAAAATTGCAGTTATAAATTGGATGCGCCTGGTGAGAAAAACGCCCAATATCTTGCGACTCTTTAATAGTGCGACCTAAATAAATTACATCTGATTTACTAAATGTCCTGAATGGTTCATCTTCAATAACACGTACTACCACATAACCAGGTGTACAAGTGCTAACCATCACTGTATTAGAACCAGTGCCAGTAGCTAATGTTTGCGGTAATTTTAAGGCAGTGCTAGGATCATCCCCCATCCACTTGCTCGATGTCGGCGTCATTACAACTTCAAGATTCTGCCCTGTCTTTTGCACAAAGAGAACATCTTGAGGATCATAATACATATCAGAATTGGTCCAAGGTCTTGATGGTTGATCTAGTTTCA
The DNA here is from genome assembly GCA_035451765.1 of Bacteroidota bacterium. Lineage (GTDB taxonomy): Bacteria > Bacteroidota > Ignavibacteria > Kapaibacteriales > UBA2268 > UBA2268. The sequence continues at coordinate 15,497 of DAOTPH010000002.1, forward strand.
ACCTAGCAAAACGACCATATCCTCCTGTGCTAACCAAAGTCGTACCTGCCTGAGCTTTCGAACAAAAATCGAAATGGTCAAACTCGTCAAACTCCATTTGAATCACTTTATGACTACGTGGCTTAGGACCCCGCATTGCATACTGCGATAACGTTACTAATGGGGTCGCATCTGGAGATACAGTACGTATTTTTTCGTCTAAATGCTCTTTTAATTGATACGGATCTGCATTAGTTGTTGTCGCAGGTCCTCTTGTGATTACGCTATTGAAAGCCATAATAATCTCCTATCCTTTGTTTTTACTTATATTTAATTTTTTTATCCTAACAATTCATCTATTCTTCTAGAACGTTCTGCTTTAGAACGAGCTTCTATATTTCCAATTGGTTTTTTAATAACATTGCCTGTAGCTTTAGAGCCTACAATAGCAACTGGTGTCTTTTGGTTAGTATTATTACGACTTTCTACTTTGCCCATATTATTCCTATTGCCAAATGCAGCACGAACAATTAATTGAGCTTGTTTTTCATTTAAAGGATTAATACTTAAATCTACATTTGGATATAATTCAGTAATGGTACTACCTAATATTTTTAAATCTTCATTACTTAAATTACTATTTAATCCCACCGTATTCAATGCACCTGCCAGTACTGCATCATTATGTTGTATTATCCGCTGTTGCTCATTCTGACGTGTTACATTGTTTAATGCTGATTTCAAAGTTTCTATCTCCGCTTTCAATCCTTTGGTTTCCCGCTCCACAATCTTAGAAGCTCTGTATTGTATTTCATCTGCAACAGTATCAAAATACTCGGGTTCTGGTTCTACTACTTCCTGTGGAACTGTTCGGTCCCTGTATGCCTCTGGATGTTTAGCCATATAATACGCATCAAAAATTTGTTCTTCGGTATAACCTTGCGCCTTATTATTTAAAAAATATCGCAAGAAATCAGATTTCGCTATATCATTCAATAATGGTTCTAAAGTTTTATATGATTGATACTTTTCACCATTTATTCTATAGTCCCGCCACAAATCTTCCAATTGTTGCTCGGTCACTATCTCTTTAACTGGTCGCCCTGTATCATCATTATAAACAACCTCAAATTGACCACCAACAGGTTCAACATCATATAACTGTTCCTGTTGCCCACCTTCAATTTGCAACTCACCTTCATCAGAATTTACATCATAGCCAGAGTTGAACTGCTCTTGACTATCAAGATTCTGTTCCTCACTTTCGTTTAAAACTTCATCTGTCACTACATTATCAGCCATATAAACACCTATTTTTTTACAAAATTAATAATATTCTTTACATAAACAAATTATTTTATTCACATTCATTTTGATGCTCCAGGTTGATTCTGCTGTTGGACTTGCATTAATTGTTGTACCACATTACTTTCCTGCTCCTTTGGACTGATGCCTATTGACTTTTTCAATTCATCACGAAGGATTTGTTTCTTAACTTGCGTTTGTACTTGCTCTTGTATTTTTTGTTCCTTCGCCTGTTGTGCCATCTCTACTGCTTGTTGCTGATATTGAGAATAATATTTTCGTATCTCTTCTTTCTTTGTTTCTGGTAGAGAAGTATATTCTAATAATAATGGCATTGTAAGTTCAGGTGGCATTGGAACAACTTGGAAAAAGTGTAATAGTTCTGTGAAATATTTTTCTTTCATTGCTTGGGTTTGCATTGCCTCATCAACCACAATATCAAATTTAATTTCAGTAAGTGTATCTAATATTGAATTATCAATATTCACATATTGCAAATCTTTACTTTGCCCTATCAAACGAATAATTTGACGGGGCGACATACAATGTTGTATATACCATACTATACGCTCGCTTACCGCTAATCGCCAAACACGTAACGCTTCTAATACAGGTAAATGCCCTGTACCTGCAGCTGCTGCACGAGCTTCTACAGCCCGCCCACTCTCAGCCGCATTTTCAGTTAAACCCATAGCGTTTGGACCGCCCATTTGCGTAGTCATTATTTCACGAGCAAAATTAATAGTTTGGAATATCTGCGGATTCACAGGATTATCTTGCAATACTTGTATAGCGTTTCCTATAACTGGAATAATAGGACGTGTTGTAGATAACTCACGACGCACCTTTTCTAATGTTACCCCCCGTTTTAGCAATGCTTCATTAACTAATGTTACACCTTTATTCTGGGCACCTAAGGCGTGATCCCATTGCGAGAAGCCACGATTGATTTCATCTTGTGGATTCTTTAAATTATCCACAACGCTAAAGAAATTGCCTTCCCAAAAATACGGAAAATATGGGACATACTGATAATCTGTAATAGATAAATCAGTATCTACAATAACCTTATCGCCTATCACAATAGTTTGATGGATGATCTCGCTATTGTATTTATCCATATATAAAAGTTCTGTACCATATGCATCGCCTAATGTAAGGGGTATCCCCTGCTCAATATAGCCAGATTGCAAAGTTTCAAAGTAAGTTTTTGCTTCATTTTTAGTATCAAATTTATGTATCTCACCACGAATATCATCAACTACTATCCATACAGTAATCACTTTATGTTCATTATAATCATAACATTTTAGCAGTTCTTTTTTAGGGTCTTGATATTTCACATACTCCATTATATAGCGTTTTGCATTAATTGCATCTACATCTTCATCAGCTAAAATAGCTTCATTTAAAATATAATCTTCAAAATCAGGAAATATAGATGCTAAGTTTTCACGAGATTCATAAAATACTCTACACATCCACGGTGCGTCACGCAATAGTTTATCGTGCGTATGATACAAATCCCAATACATTTCGCCAAATGGGACATATTCTATTTTCGGGTATCCATCTAGCACTTCATTAGTATCCCAATAAATATGTGCAAAACCCACACCTGTTAGACAACCAGTGGTGAATATATCTGTTTCTATATTTTTTATATTATTGCTTTGTTCAACCCATTTAATTAAATACGATAATATATCCGAGGCTAATTCATCGCTTACTTCTCTGCCGACAGCTTTAATATCCATACGAGTTTGCATTTGCACGCCAATAAGATGTTGAATTTTTGGGAATATTTCATTCATTACTTTTGGCTTCCGCCCCTGTTGCAAATGGCTTTGAATTTCTTCTTCAGTCCAAGGATGCCCACTATAATAATTATAATTTGTTAATCCATCTTCGTATATCTCATTAAAATCAGAATTTACCGATTCTAGATTAGTTCTAACTTTCTCATATAAATCAATATCATTCTTTACTTGTTTCGGCAATTTCATAATAGTTCCACTCTATATTTAATCATAAATAATAAGATTTTAAACTTACAAAATATGGATTTTTTCTTGGGTCGTATATATCGCCAGCTTCTAACTCGGATAAATCAGCCGTGGAACTTTCGTAATCATTATCTATTCGGTTTTCTCGATCAGTATAAAAATTAGTTAATTCTTCTGAACTAATTGCTGTGTAATCTGGATAACCAAAACCAGACACCAGCATATAACGTAAAGCATCAGCTGCATCATCAGGACCAGTCGTATCTAAATCTTCTCTATTTGTTCCACTTCTTTGTGTATATTGCAGTATTGGAAGAGTATCTATTAAAGTGGTGCATATATTAAAGATATGCAATTTAGGAGGTTTATTAGGAGTATGGAACAACCATTGCTTCACTATCCGCCATCCATTTACACGTGAATTAGAAGCTGGCATTACTGGCAACCCACGCCGTATAAACATATTAGCCACAGATTCTTCTAAATAATTTTTCATTTTACTCTCGCCCCATATCGAAGGATCTGCCCAAATAATGTGTTGGGGCAATTGATCGTATATAGGTTTAATATCATCTATATATTGTTCGGCTACACCCATAGCAGTATACTCTTGGAATATATATACATTACCAGTGTCAGGATCTTGAGCACCCCATAAGCATACCGTTGGGTGATCTGTATATCCTAAATCTAACCCAGCCGCAAAATTCCAAGTGCGTGGTATTTTAAATGGCTCTATTACGTGCACATCATCAGACCAAGAATCAAAAAACTGACCTGCGTATACACTCCAATCACCATTAAGCCAGGCTTCTAATATGCCAGGATCTTGCAATTTCAATGCTCTGATATATTGCTCCCTATCGAGATAAGGATTATCATATATACGAGCTGGGATAAATTTAAAATATTCTTTTTGCTCTAATTCTTCCGCCGACCATTGTGTGTAATCTCTATCTACAAAATGCGTTTTAAACCATAAATGACTAATACCCCCTGGGTTCCCAGTCATTAATACCGTAGCTTTAAAATTAATATTCTTAGCTGACCTACACGATGCAAATAATAACTTCAATAAATGGTCTGGAAAGTTAGGTGCTTCATCTATAATCATTAGCTGATATTCCAATCCTTGAATTTTTTGTGCATCATTCTTTGTTTCGAGAGAACGGAAAGTAATACGTGAGCCATTATCAAATACAGCTACCTTCTGCTTGACCTTCAAAACATATCCAAATATGTCAGGTGGGTATCTACTGATAAGTTCGTTAATAAATAACTCTTCAATTTCAGAATATGTCTTACGAATAATAACAACATTCAAACCTGGATAATTTATAGCACAACGCACAGCAGCTGCTAAAGCCATCCAACTTTTGCCGCCACCACGCGCACCACCATAAAATATATATGAACCCGTGCCCAATAAATCCATTGCCTGCTTCTGCACTGCCGTAGGGCTCATATAATCGCTTAACTTCATAATTACTCCCACCCTATATAAATAATAATTGCATCCTATATAACAATTATTTAGCAATCTTTAAATACTTTGGAATAATATTCCAAGTATTAGTAGGAGCGTCTAGGTCATCTACAATACCTTTTTTGTCTGTTTTAGTACCATCCAAAGTCTTTCTAATTGTTATTAGTGTTTGCATTGCTTTAAAAAATTCATTAGAATTACTATCATTATCAGTAATAAAATTAGCAAGACGTTCAACACCTTGACGAATTAAATCATCAATATCCTTTTTTAATTGGTTGGGATTGTATTCTACTTCGTTTTCCATATTATGCCTTTCTTTCTATAATACAAAATTAAACAAAATAATATAATATACACAAAAAAATCTTTTTTTTAATTTATCTTGTTATCAATGATTTACAAATTCATAAATAATTAAATTACATTTATTTTGCTATTTGCTTTATAATACTTAATTTGCATTTTTTACAATTAAAGGTTTTTGAAATGAAATATAACAATCAAATCACAATGACGGGGATAGCATATTATCCCAAGATGGCGACAGCCAAAAACGGTAAGGGGTACTTATCATTCACTTTACGTTATCCTATTAAGAACATTAAGCAGGCAGTATTTATCAAAGTGCTCATATTCAATGAATTTGAAATTGACGCTTTATATAGGGAGCTGACTACTCACGAGCATCCTTACGTATCAGTTTTTGGACGTTTAGATTTTGGTTTATATCAAGAGAAGCTCAATTTAACGCTCATAGCGAATGGTTGTGTTGTGGGAACTTACGAATCTTCTCGCAGTGAAGCTGATGCCGACAAGGATATTGTCAGAATGTTAAACGAAGAGATGCACGCTGACTTTTTAGCTAAGCCTTTTGATCAAGATGATGCAATAACAAACGAGGAGGAAGATGATGGACCTGGATTTTAATGAAAGATACAAGCAATCTGATTTACTTATAGTATCAAATGAAAAGGGTATAGCGGATTATGCGTATGATTGGTTCCGCAATGTAGAAGTAATTGATAATTTTCCAATGCCAGAGATTGACGATACTTACAACACTATTACAGAAAAGGCACTCAAATTATCTAGCGTCATATCAAATTGGTTAATGGCGGGAAATGGACCGGATTTCAAATATGTATATTTGCATACTTGGGATATAATGGACGCATTAATATATTATTCGGCGCCGTGGATATGGGTATTCCCTGTATTCGAGGATACTGCAATGGGTAAAAATTTTATCAAATGGATTTAGTATATTTGTAAAAATGGGGGTAGGTAAAATGAAAATAGATAATAATACAGCTCATATATTTTTATCACAATTTTGTGGATTAATGTTTCAACAAATATGCACGCAAACATTTAGTGAGTGTAAGAATTATAATGCTTTAATGAAGCAATACAATAAATATCACACATTCATACAATCATTAACTAAAAAGAATATTCAAAAAATTTTAGAATATTTGATATTAGAAAACAATTCACAGATAGATAATGATACACAGTCGCCTGCTCCCATATTATTATTTAATATACCAGATATAAAACATACTGGAATACTTGCTTTATACAAAGCACGATGTGAAGAAGCATTATCTAATGAATTTTATTATTGGATAGACCAATTTGCACAATTAAATTAACAATTATTATTTACATACTAAAGGAGGTTATAAGTGTCACAAATCATCAGTATGGATGCAGAGAACGCTTTAATTGGAGGTATGTATGTCGAGCCTGATAATATAGGCACAGTTATTAGCATATTGACACCTAATCCCATACACATACACAATGATTTAAATAAATACGCATACAATGAATTAGTAAATTTATATACTCACAACATCGAAATAAATCCTACAATATTCACAGATAAGTTAGGCAAAAAGTTATCGCCCTCGCAGGTTAAAAATTATATATTAACGCTCTCACAATCTTGGCAAAAACAGAACATTAGGGATATTTGCAACGTAGTATTAGGACAATCTTTGAGGCATTATATGTTTGCAATATCTACTAAAATGCAACAACGTATATACGCACGTGAAGACCCCTTGGATATTATCGAAGATTTCAATATACAGATAAATAAGCTTACACAGGTAGCTCAATTTGAGGCTATTGAAGATTTAAATACTATGACATCTAAAATGTCTGAGTTATTGGATGAAGGTGATAATCCATTTATTCATAAATTCATAACATCTGGGTATAAACAATTAGATGATATATTAATGGGTGGGTACGTGCAAGGTCAAATGAATATAATTGCGGGGCGCCCATCAATGGGCAAAACCGCAGTATTAATTAATATGGCATATAGAATGGCTATGCAGGGTTTAAGTGTAGCTTTTTTTAGTTTAGAATCAACAAAAGAAGAATTATTAGTCAGATTAATGAATTTAGTATTAAATAAAAACATTCGTGAATTAATCGAAACTAAACCTGGTATATTAAAGCAAGGACTTCAAAAATTGCAACAATTACCTATATACATCGATGACCACGGCAACTTAGATGTTGTTACCCTCCGCAGTAGAATATACCAATTGCAACATACCCGCAAAATTGATGTGGTCATTATAGACTATTTGCAATTAATGACTACTAAAAATTATGATGTACGAGAACGTGAAGTCTCAGAACTATCCCGCCAACTGAAAATTATAGCTAAAGATTTTAAATTGGTAGTTCTCTCAGCAGCTCAACTAAATAGATCTGTAGATGCACGAACAAATAAAGAACCAATACTCTCCGATTTACGTGAATCAGGCTCCATTGAACAAGATGCAGATGTCGTAATGTTCGTATATAGAGATGCCTACTATAACAATACAACCCAAAATAGCGATGCTAAAATTATCGTGAAAAAAAATCGGACTACTGGTGGCTTGGGTACCCTCAACTTGCAATTTACTCCTGGTATAGCAAGCTTAATCGAACAAAATCCCGATATACCATTCTAATCATTTTTTTATTCATAAGAAAAATATAGCATTCTGTATTTGATATATAGGTGCTATATTTTCTTTTATACGTGATAATATGTCATTATTGATTTATAGGTCATAAGGTATTAGGGGGGTTATAGGGATATAATTCAGGGCAGAATTAGTATAGTATTGGGGGGATGATAAAAAAGCAGGTGGAAATATAACGCACGTCGGGAAATCAATTTTAACGTGGTTTATTTAACGCAGGTTCAATTTTTAATATAATCAGAATGAAAATATACCAACAGAATAGGAAAAATTCAACTACGTTAAAAGTAGGGGGGTAAAATAGGCATTGTGAAAATATTCAATAGGAGGAAAAACAGGTAGGGGGGAAATAAGAAATAAAGAAAAGAAAAAAGAAAAGAAAAGGGGGGAAAAGTAAAGAAAATAGAAAAGAAACAAAGAAGTAAAATGTAATAAATAAGCAAAAGAGTCCTAAATAACTCTTTTGCTTTATTATTTTTTTATAAATAAATCTAGTATTATTATTATAATATATTATATATATATATATATTATTATTATATATATTATTATTAATTATTATATATTTATATTATAATAATAATATATTATATATATATATTATTAATATTATATTATATATATATTAATTATTAATTATGAATATAATATAGTCATATTATATTCATAATATATATTATATTATTATATTATATTATTATTATATTATATTATATTATTATTATATATTATTATTATATATTATATTATTATTATATATTATTATATTCAAGTATTAAATATTTATATATATATTATTATAATATTATTATTATATTATAATATTATATTATACTTGAATATTAAAATTTCATACTTGAAAAGATGAATATAAATATTTTGATATGAAAGTTATAAATTTCATAAAAGATGTAATAAGATGTGCTACAATTGAGCAGGAAAAACAAAGACATTTTGCAATGGTATATTATTTAATTCTTCGATACCCCAGATATACAGCTCAATGCTATCCTTATCTGCATCCAGCTTCGTTACCCAAAACTCCACTATCTGAGCATCATCTACCCATACTATACCACTCATTGCATCCATTATGCCTTTGTTAATATTACTGTCCAAATCTGGTCGCTTTATCCTGTAACCATTACCCTTACCCTTGTACCTGTATATACCCCTTACCACTATACCATTCTCATACTTCTTGAAATTCATCGGAATCTGCCTACGTACCTCCCACCCTATAGCCTCCTTGTATTCACGTACCCTCTGCGATTCATAATATCTACCCTTACCACCACGCACACTCTGCACACCTATTGCACGCATACCTATCTCTATGTGCAACATTACCCATCTCCACTTTTCTACAAAATTACAATAAAAAAAATACATATTCGTTATTGTAAATAACTAATTCTAAAAATAAAGGTTTTATATGTTACGTAATTTTTGCTTTACTATTGCATCTCTTCTGCTCGCATTTAACCTAAATGCACAAATAATATTTACCGATCAATACGCAGGCTACGTAGGCTTCGATGATATGAAAACACTCGATACAATTACCGTCACCATTAACCAAATTAATAATAATACATACCTCAATATCCAAACCCGATACCTCGATCTACACCTCAAAACATCAATCTATACCGATAGCCTGGAATTTAATAAGTATGTCGGCATACCCGTAATCCATTTTAAAATGCTAGAAAAAATCGAGAATGTCATCCACTACGCCGACTTCCAACTCTACGAAAATAAATTTAATGGACTCTTCCTTGTTAAAGATCCCTCTATTAATAAATCTACATCCCTTATGATAGCTGCCTTTAAACTGTAAAAATACAAATTAAAAAATGAAATTTCTAAATCGGGAACAAAATAATCCCGATTTTTTTTACCTGCAATAAAAACTAAATTCTAAAATCAAAAACTGATGAATACCCCAAATTCTAAAATCGGAGAGCCGGTGGATACCCCCCAACCCCCCACCATACCACAATGTGATAATATACCGCACTAATATTATCGACAAATTATTAATATAGCCTGACAATTTATTTAGCCTGGACTAAATAAATATAACTCCATAATAATATTACTATTTACGAATATTACCAAGTAGTAATATTACCAAGTAGTAATATTGCTGCATAATAATATTACCATATAGTAATATTACTGTATAGTAATATTTAGATAGGTGGGGCTATATCTTTTCCTTCCTTTTCAATCAGAAAAGATTACTTAAATAAAACAATCAAGCAATATAAACTATTTGAAAAACAAGCAAATAATTATTTAGATAAAATTTTTTCCTGTTAGCATAAAGTTAAAATAAAGAAAAAAAAATAATTGCAATCAATTTATAATTTGCAATGATAAGCAAAAAAAAAGGACTCTCATATGAGAGCCCTTTTAAAAGTAATAGAATATATTACTTATTTTAAGTCAGCCAAAATGCTTTGCCGGACGCCGGTGCTCCGGTTACTTTACCTGCTGCTTGTGATAATGAAGTACAGTGAACTGTTTCGTTTGATGTAATTAAGCAATATACGTCTTTTAAGTTAGTGATCAAAGTATATTTTTTTTCTTTATACTGTTTGACAATGTTAAACATTTCAGTATTGTCAACTAACTTGGTGTATATTTCATCAGCAATTTCAAAGTCAATCTCAAAGTATTCAGAAAGCAACTCCATAAAGTAATTTAATGTAATTGGTGTAATAACTGCTGTATAATCGACTGTATTATATT
>DAOTPH010000003.1:0-22612 GCA_035451765.1 Bacteroidota bacterium
TGCACCAGGATGGTGCAGGCACATATAATTGCATCCGTGCAGGTGACTAAAGCCACCTGTTGCAATACTCATCTTTTTAAACCTTTTCGTTGCTTACTGCGTCTAACAAATTTAAATAAAGATCGAATTATTAAAATCAATAGGAAGAAATAAGAACATATATACTTGTTAATTCAAAATTTAAAATTATATGAAAATCCGAAGTCGGTCTATATTTCTAGTAATTTTCTTATCAATTATTTCTATTTCAACGGCAAAATCAGCGGGTAAAGTTACAGCAATAATTTTAGATAGTCAAAATTTATCTCCACTTATTGGTGCAAATGCAGTGATTCATAAAATGCAAGATTCATCTATTGTAACAGGAAAAGCAAGCGATAAAAATGGGAGCATTATAATTGAAGATATTCCAAATGGATCTTATTATTTAAGGGTTACTTATATTGGATATACGCCTAAGATTGTAAGCCCTGTAATTATTACACAAAAGTCACCAAATGTTGCTATTGATACTATTCTGATGAATCCCACCAATGTAAATACAAAAGAAATTGAAGTTGTTGCAGATAAACCAATTATGGAATATTCTACTGATAAAAAGGTCTTCAATGTCAGCAAAAGCCTTATTGCATCAGGTGGAGATGCGCTAGATGTTTTGCGGACAATCCCATCGATTGATGTTGATATTGATAATAATGTTTCATTACGTGGCTCGGGAAATGTAAAAATTACACTCAATGGACAAGAATCTGCTCAGGCTGAAAATATGCTTGAAACAATTCCCGCAGAAATGATAGAAAAAGTGGAAGTAATGACCAATCCATCATCAAAATATAATCCTGAAGGTTCAAGTGGTATCATTAATATTGTATTGAAAAAGAACAAAACATCAGGAGTTAATGCCTTATTAAATATTAATGCAGGCACAGGCGATAAATACAATACAAACGATAATATTGCATATAAAACAGGTATCTTCAATATCTATGGAAGCTATATGATGCGTTCCGCTCATAATTCAAAAACAGGATTTAATAATACCTATAATGAAGCGCAAGATAATCAATACTCAATTTTACAAAACAGCTCATCGTATAATTACTTTTTAATGCATAATGTGCGGGCAGGTATCGATGTGAATTTTTCTCAGTTGCAAACCGCTTCTTTAGAATTCGGTTATAGCTTTAATAACCCACAAATGAATAATAATATTACGAACCTATTTTCTGATACAGCATTTTATGGTAGGACTAATTTCATAACATCAAGTAGCTCAAGACCTGAAAATAATGTAATTAACCTTACTGCAAAATATGTCAATCAATTGAATAAAAATGGAGAAAAATTAAATTTCAGCGCGAATTATAGAGGCTTTAATAATAACGTTACTATGAATGTAAATGAAACACAATATTCCGATGCTGATTTTTTAAATAGTACAGGTATAAGAAAATATCGAACACTGACAAATGGAAATTCTAATAATTATACTTTAAAATTGGATTATACGCTTCCATTTAGCGAAAAAACAAAACTCGAGGCAGGTTATAATGGTACTTTTAGATTGCAGGATAATGAATTTAATAAAGATAATTATTTGAATAGTAATTGGTTGCGCGATTCGCTTTATTACGATAAATTTTCATATAATGAATACTATAATGCATTATATATAAATTTTGGTAGTTACATTGGTAATTTTTCCTATCAATTAGGTACACGATTAGAGCAAGCTAATACATCGTTAGATCAAAATGTAATAAATAAAAAATATACTCAAAATTATTTTACACTTTATCCAAGTGTTTATCTATCATATAATATTTCTGATATGGACAAATTCCAATTATCTTATACACGACGTGTTAATAGACCACATTTGCACCAATTGAACCCCTTCATTGATTATTCTGATCCATTAAATATCAGATATGGAAATCCAAATTTGAAACCTGAATTTATAAACGCCTTTGAATTGGGATTTTTGAAAAACTATACAAAGATTACTGTTCTGCCTGAGGTTTTCTATCAATATACACAAGATGTCGTTGTTCCATATAGAGTATTTAATTCTGATGGTACAATTTCAAATTCATTTATTAATCTTGCTCAATCGCATCGCGCTGGACTTGATTTGAATACCGATTATACCCTTGCTAAGTGGCTTCGTCTAAATGCAAATTTCTCCTATTTCTATTATCATCTTGTCAATCAAAATCGCGACCCAAATATTACAGATGCTGAAGATTATTCATATTCCATAAGATTTAATGGATTCTTCACATTTACTCGTGATTTTAATATTCAGCTTTCGCTCAATTATGATGGTCCAATGAAAACAGGGCAGGGCACTCGTTCCGAACGTTTTCGTTCAGAAATTGGTATTAAAAAAGATATTATTAAGGATATGCTGACACTAAATGTTCGATTGAGCGATATTTTCAATACTATGAAATGGGAAAATACAACTTATGGAAATGGATATTACATAAATAATTACCACAAACCCGATTCACGTACTTTATTTGTGGGTTTGTCATTAAAATTTGGACAAAATCAATACCAAAAAAATAAGAAACAAGATTTAGAGCAACAAAATAATAACGGAGATTATCAAGATTTAGAGGAGTATTAGAAGTTAGAATTGGTAATATGAGATATTAAATAATTATATATATCTTTTTTATAATTCCCTCATTTTGCTTTCGTCTAGTGTATAAAAAAATGAAATAATATTAAATTTTGAAATATTATGGATGAAATTATATTTGTCATAGAAGAAGATGCTGAAGGTGGATATACAGCTCGTGCATTGAATTTTAGCATATTCACAGAGGGCGATTCAATCGAAGAATTGAAAGCCAATATTAATGATGCTGTTCGCTGCCATTTTGAAGGAAAGGATGTGCCTTTATGACATAAATATACAAATAATGGATAATTGTAATCTTCTAGATTTTACATATCTAATAACGATAAATAATACTTTTAAATTCCTTAACATATCTTTTGATATACTAAAAGAAAAAATTTGAGAATTTTGAAATTTCAAAATTCACAAAAAATGTTTTCATTTTTTAAATAAAATTAAATTCTAATTCATCCTTTTTATTTTTTAATATATTTTTCATAAAATCATATTCAATATATATCGTTTATTATTACGTAAAATTAATTTATAAATAAATTATTATGATATCATTTAAAATTGAACGCGATGGAGATGAATATCACGCTTGGGTACCTGAATTGAAAGGATGCCATACTCACGGGCGTACAATTTCTGAAGCTATGCAGAATCTAAAGGATGCTGTGCAACTATATCTTGAAGAAAAAATGGAAGAAGAAATCGCTAAACAAACACTTGAAATGATAGATGAAGCCTAGAGAACTTATCAAACTATTAGAAGAAAATGGCTTTATCTTTGTACGGCAATCCGGCAGTCATGCAATTTATAAGAAATCTCAAGAATTAATGGTAGTTGTTCCAATTCATAATAGAGAGATTCCAAAGGGCACTCTTAACGGAATTTTAAAAGATGCTGGACTTAAATAAATTACCGTATTTTTTCTTTAATATCACGAAAATTTATAATTAGAAAGTATTAAAAAATTATAATATATTTTTTAGATTGGTATATTTTATAAAATATATTGGCTTAGAAGTTTGTTTGAATTATATAATTATGGAAAAAGTTTTATAGATAAGAAAATAGGTTTTTTTATAATTCTCTCATTTTGCTTTCGTTTTGCTCATAAAAAAATAAATAACATGAAAAGGGAATTTCAAGTATTTATCGAAAAGGACAGTGAGGGATGGCTTATAGCTGATGTTCCTGCATTTAAAGTGTTGCCATACTCAAGCAAAATCTTATGATACATTGATTGAAAGAATTAAAGAAGCCATTGAGCTTTGCTTTGAAGCAGAAAAGAATGTTTTTTAAAAATATTATAAAATTTTACTTTGCAAGTCGTATTAATAAATGTAAATACATCGAGTTATAGATGGAAAATACAAAACAGAGTTATATTTATATAATTGGTAATCGCATTGCTACCATAGCTAATGGTTTAAAGCAATTAATCAATTTTAAAAAGTCGTTACTTTTATTATTGATATTCATTATTATTAATATTCCACTTACTTATATTGATTTTAAAGTATTTAATTTAGGGCAACCCTATATTGGAAAATGGGAACCGGTAGGAGAAGATCTAACGATTGGTTTGTTTTTATTGTCCATTATTTTATTCACTATTGTGAATTATCCCGACAAAATGCGTCTAAAATTAAAATTTTTAATTGCTTTTGGAATAGTTGCTACTTTTTTAATAGCGTGTTTTCTGATGATAACACTACATTTAGAATCAATTTTTGAAGTGGGTGTACCTATATTCTTTTTGTTAGTTCTTGCATCACTATTAATAATTTCCAATATAGATAATGAAAAAAGACAAAAATACAAGTTAGCAATTGCTTTGGATATTGGTTTCTTATGGATGTTTGTTTACTGGATTGTTATATTTATATTAAATTGGCATATATTACATAATATTTTTGTCTAAATTAAAATGAATTTGAAAATAGTTCTCGAGCCAGCTGAGGAGGGTGGATATACAGTTTATGTCCCTGCTTTGCCGGGTTGCATCAGTGAAGGCGATACAAGGGAAGAGGCAATTGATAATATCAAAGAAGCAATTGAATTATACTTAGAAACAATTGAAGACGAGGCAATCGGCATCGAAGCTGAAAATTATGAAGTGATTGATATATGAGCGATATACCGGCATTATCTTATGTTCAAATTATTCGTGCATTACAAAGGCTTGGATATGTTGTCGTAAGACAAAAAGGTAGCCCCATATAAGATTACAAAAAAGAACCGGCGATACTCTAATAAAAATTACAGTTCCTGCTCACAAACCAGTAAAAGTGAATGCACTACGTCAAATTTTAAAGCAAGCAAAAATCTCTCTTGAAGAATTCAAAAAAAATCAAATCCTTGCTCAATAACCACGAAAAATTACAGGATTATCTTGATTATTTGCATATCCAAGAAATTAAAAAGAAAAATGGAAAAAATATATTTTTTTGCAAGAAGCCAAAAAAGAAATTGGTTTATCTTAACAACGATTTACAGCACAAAATCAATTTCCCTTCACCCTTTTCCCTTTACCCTTTTCCCTTCACTCTTTCCCAGGCAAATACGCGGCTTTTTCCATATCTTTTAAATTATCAAGCACTTTAGGGGGCTTGAGGTATTTGCCAATAAATTTATATATTTTCAATCGGATTTCGCGGGAATTTTTTATATCAATTCTATCAAATGAATGACCACCTGGTGCATCCTTGAAAATTTCATATTCGAAATCCTTGCCTTCAGCTTTGAGAGCTTGAATCAAATGCTCGACCTCGATATAATTTACATCATCATCGTTTGTATTTGTATGAATAAGCAATGGAGTGGAAAGTTTTTTCACATTCCAAACGGGTGAGCGACGCTTATATTCCTCCAAATTTTCCATTGCTGTGGCGCCTATATGATAATCCGCTGAGAAATCGCTGCGATATTCATCATCATAATATCCCATCCGCATCACCAAATCGGACACAGGTACACCCGCAAAAGCAACTTGATAATCCTTTGGGTGGTCAAATACGCTCATCAATGCAATAAGTCCACCATGACTCCATCCAACAACACCAACACGCCCCGCATCCACAAAATCGTAATTCTCTATCGCATATTTTCTCGCAGCATCGCAATCCTCGACCTCAGCACCACCATAATCAATTGCTTTATAAAAACTCTCACCATATCCTGTGCTGCCACGATATTCGGGGGCAACTACAATATAACCTTGATACATCATCTCACGAATTATGTGAGTATGATATGTCGTAAAATCTGCATGGACACCACCGTGTGGCAAAATAATTAGCGGATATTTCTTATTTAAATCAATATTTCGTGGAATAAATATGTATGCCCAAAATTTCAATGGATTATTTGCACCCATTGCATTAGGATTTTTCACGTTAGTGCGGGGCGGACCAACGATATAAACCTTATCCACAAAAGCGACGTCACCAACTCTATCGAACCACAGCACATCGTCAATTGATTTTTGCAGCATATCCAAGCGATGCGTCAATTGCTCATTCATTTTATCGAATTCACTTGTTTGAGGTGCTTGTTGCGAATATGCAATAAATGAAAAAAGAAATACAAACAAATAAATAATTCTTTTCATTTTGAAATCCATAATTTTAAATATGCAAAATAAACTAAAATTGAATAAATATTGAATTTATTAACTCATAATTTCTAAAATTTATTATATTTTAATATTTTTTCATATTTTGCAAAATTATAGGTATGATTTTTGAATTATTATATTCTTTTTTAAAATATGAAACTGATGAAAAACTTAAATAAATATTATATTTTAATTATTTTATTTGTACTTAGTGATATTGGTAAAAGTAATGCACAAACCCCCGGAAGTTCAAGAAATGATTATGCTTATAATTTCAAATTAGTTGAGCAAAAACAAAATAAAGATAATAAATCCGCACTGAAAGTGCTTATTGCGGGAATTGAGATTGGAAAAAATTTGCAAGATTTGAATCCATCGAAGGTTGAGGCAGCATTTACTCTTGCAATGTATTCAGCTCGTTTTTTTGATGTAGTTCCACCACAAATGGTAGATTCAATATCCAAAAATCTTAAGTTGCAGGGCAAAGATAATTCTTTGATTTCACTTGCAAGGTATTTTTCTTGCGATTTTATAGCGTACATAAATATTAATCGAGTTGTAAATATTATGAGAACGGATATAACAATTCTATCGGGTAAAGATTTCCAAAACAAAAATACAGGCACAGGTTATGCATTTATTAATTACCGCGATAGTGTTAACAATGAATTCTTTTACGATCCAAGCTTATTGCTTTCGATTCAAAGGGCATTTGCATTAGCAGTAAAAAATTATAATCTTTATGCGCATTTGGCAAATCCAGTCTATCCTGCTCCACCTCTTGTGATTACTGGTATTGAGTTTAAAGATGATCCAGAAATAAATCCTCAATGGAGTTTGTTTACAAATAGCGTTGTTGATTCGTATTTTATTCTTGAATCAATATTCAAATATGCATCAAAAAATAATCGCTTTACAGTGTTTGATTTTCCAACACGTGATTCTATTTATGCTCAATTTAATTTCTATGCACCTGAAAATTACAAAGCACCAAATCAAATGGAATTATATGCATTACGACAATTTGAAATCGAATATTATATCACAGGCACATTCGCACGCGACACAAATGGGGCTGTGCTCACCCTTGTGCTTGTAAGATTTACTACTTCGGGTTTAACCGAAATAAAGCGCGTTTCTGCAAATATTACAGAAGATACAAGAACACACCTTGAAGCAATGTTGGGAAAAGTCGTTACCCAGCTTCTAACTCAATGACATTTAATTAAAATGTGTCTTGAAATCATCGAGAAAATTCTGAAAGTTCAATCTATTTGCAATTTCTTCTATTGTTTCGATATAAGTATTTGCAAGATTGGTGTCTTTCATTTTGAGCATAATAGAAATATTCGATAAAGTTAGCAATTTTGCGAAATTATCTTGCGCCATCGCTCTTTTTGCAGTATCTTGCAAAATTTCAATTGCCTTATCAATATGTCCTTGCTGTAAGTAATACATTGCCTCTAAGTTCTCAAGAATAATTCTATTCGATTTCTCTTGCTCGGGAATTTCGTTTTTGAGAGTATCAAGCAATATTTTCGCATCTTCATTTTTTTCATCAATAAAAATTTTCAATAAACATAATCTTGCTAAATCTTTTTGTTCTTTGGAATTATCTTGATTTATATATAAATTAATATATTTTTTTGCGTTTTCATAATCATCTGATAGCAAAAAGTCAATAATTTTATCGAAATCAATTTTTTCAGTCTGTACTTCAATTTGTAAATTGTTAATTGAAGGTTCTTCAAATTTAGATTGAATCAAATTAGAGAATTCTTGGTCCGAATAATTTATGGAAATTTGCGGGTTTATATTATTTCCAATTTCTGAGATTTGCTCAACTCCAGAAGATTGCTGATAATTTTCGATAAAGTGCTGAATGCTTTGCAAATATATTTGGTCATTTTCAGCTTGCGCAGTGCTAATTTGTTTTTTTAGGACATCTTCAATTTTATCTTGGTCACCTGCCACTGTGCTATGTGATATAATAAGAGGTGCCAATTCATTTCGTAATGCTGCATCTTGGTTTGTATCGAAATTCTGCTTCAAAATATTAGCAATTTGCGAATGGATTGCCACATATTCTTCATATTCAAGCAAATTTTCAAAAAATATCTGGTATGCACTTTGATTAAATTGATAAACTGTGGTCTTTTCACCATAACGATATTTTGCCCCCTCGCTTGAAATAATAGGTGCTTTGAGCTGTATTGCTTTCAATTTCTTTATTGTAGTAATAACATCTGTATTAAGCAACTTTGAAATCAGATTCACGCTGAATTCTTTGCCTTCTGATGCACATATCGAAAGTAAATTAACCTCATCATCGGTTAATTTTTGCAAAAAAGATGCAAAAATTGCTTGCAATGAAGATGGAATATAAGAATCGAAATCTAATGGGTCAAATTTTGTAATTGATATATTATTATCTTTAAAATATTGCAAATATTCTGATATTGCAAGAGGAATTCCTGATGTTTTTTGCAGAAGCCAATTCAAAAATTCATCATTAGGAGCAATTGTCGGGAAAAAATGATTGACAAATTGTTTTATTTTAGCTTTATCAAATGGCTTAAGTTCAAGTATCTTATCATCAAAAGAATTGAGTTCCAAAAATTTTAAATAATTTGTATATGCAATATTTGACCTTCCTGGAATAGCAGGATTTGCTGATAGCACAAAGAGAATAGGGGCGTCAGCAACTTTATAAGCAATTTCTTCTAAAAATTGGAAAGATTGTGGGTCGGCATAGTGAAAATTATCAAAAAAAATGATAAACGGTTGTTTTTCTGAATATTGCTTGAAAACATTCCAGATGGAACTTATTGGATCATTGCGGAGAATATCTTCCTTTTTCATTTTCTTTTTATAATCCTCAATATCGCGATTAAGCTCTTTCAATGCATAGAATACATCGCCCGCGATTGGTAAAGTAGCAAGGATAGTCAAGCCAATATTCATAGCAAGTCGCCTTTCGGGTTTGAGATGCTTATTCAATGCTAATTCTTCAATTGCTTTAATTAGTGGCGAATAAGGTTGCAATGTATTCACACTGATATTTCCCATAGGAGCAGAGAGTGAGACTAATACATTGACAATATCGTTTTCAAGTGCCCATTGAGATAAATATTTTAAGATATGAGTTTTTCCAAATCCCGTATCTCCTTTAATTAGTATTATGTTTCCTCTTCCTTCTTGCAATTGAGAAGCATTGAATCTCATTTTAGCAAGTATTTCTTCATTATCTATTAAAAAATTTTCCATATCATTGTATTTCAAATTGTAAATAAAACGTTCACAAATTTAATTAAATAATCAAAATTCAAATAATTTTGTTTAAATTACATTTTTTTGAGATAAGAAAATGAAAAGAATATTTTTTGTAATATTTTTCCTTGCAAGTTGGTGTAGATTATTTTCACAACCATCTATAGATACACAAGGTAAAGATTTTTGGTTTGCTTTCATTCCGAATTATCATAATATAGAAAGTGAAGGATATAACAAAGCATATTATACAGATACTTTATATATTTTTATTGTTGCTTATGATACGTGTAGTGGCACAATAAGCTATCGCGATTATTCTGGAAAATCATATAATCAAAATTTTACAATCTCAGACCCTAATAAGATATATACTTTACGATTAAATTATGAACCTTATGAATTGGAAGGTTTCAATAGGAGTGGAACTATAGTAACAAATAGCCAAGATGAAGCTATTGCTAAGCAATCATTCCATATAACAACAACAAATGATGTAACGGTATATGCTCATTCTCAGGCAATCACAACAAGCGAATCAATGACAGCATTGCCCACAGATGCATTAGGGACAGAATATTTGATATTAGCATATAATAGTGATGGATCATATGATTCGTATTCTTATCAAATCGGGGGTCAAAGTACTCCTTCACAATTTGCAATTGTTGCCACACAAGACAGTACAAATGTTACAATTGTTCCTAGTGTTCCAACTCGGAAAAACAAATCACAAACACAAAATATTACTTTAAATCAAGGTGATGTTTATCTTGTCCAAGCTGATATAATGGTCAATAAATTACGGAATGATTTGACAGGTTCAAAAGTCTCATCCAATAAACCAATAGCTATTATAGCTGGCCATCAACGGACAACTTTGCCAATTAATGGTGTTGGAACTTCTCGAGATATGCTTATGGAGCAACTTCCTCCACTTAATGCTTGGGGAAGGAATAGTATTGTAACACCATTTGCACAAAGTTCAACTATCGAGAATAAATCTGATAATGATTTATTTAGAGTGCTTGCTTATTCAGATAATACTCAATTATATATAGATGGAGAATTAATTACTACTTTAAATAATGGTCAGTTTTTTGAATCATATTTGGATTCGCCCCATTCCATTGAGGCATCTGCTCCTATACTTGTTGCACAATATAAAAAATCAAGTCAAGCAGGATTTGGGGGTGGTTCTAATGGTGATCCATTAATGTTAATTATACCACCTGAACAACAATATGGCAATTTTTATCGTTTTGCCAATATTCAAGCTTATGAGTATGATTTCCAGGTAACACGTACTTATAAAAAAGTTTATACTGAACATTATTTAAATATTATTTCACAAAATAATACTTTGAATAATATAAAATTGGACGGTAATCTTGTCCAACCTTCAGCATTTCAAGTTGTTCCAAATTCAAATTATTCTTATGCCGTTATCACTGTAAATGAGGGGACTCACGAAGTCAGCTGCCCTGGTGGTTGCGGGATTATCGTCTATGGTTATGGGATGGCTAATTCTTATGGATACTACGGTGGAATGAATCTGATAAGGTATGATTTTACATCTCCTAAGCTTTATGCATCAAATGGTTGCTATACTATTTATGGCATTGTTACTGATTCAAGTATTTCTGATTCGAAAATTGTCCAGCTTGAGTTCCCAATTAGTAATCAAGAGAATGTGAATATTACAGCAAATAATACTTTTCCAACAGGTGTAGCTTCTTATTCAGCCACTTTGATAAATCATTATCTTGATGGAAGCTTTAAGATTCGAGCAACTGATTCCGCAGGACTTTATACAGAAATTGATTATAATATCCCGGGTTTTACTATTGCATTGAAAGATGTAAAAGAAAGCACATTAGTTCCTGAGATTATTGATACTATTCTATCCGGAAATAAAAAATGCTTCGATTTAACAATTGAAAATTATGGGAAATTCCCTCATCAAATTAATCACTTACTTGTGAAATATGCAAATTCAATCGATACAATTCCTGATTATAATGGCGTAATATTTCAACAAGGGGAGCAAAGGACATTCCAATATTGTTTTACTCCAAGCGATTCTGGGAACTTTATTTTTGATGTTATAATTGAAGATAGCTGCGATACTCGCCAAATTGCAAAATTGAATCTTTATGCTTTGCGAGATGTTAATCCTCCTTCGGTTCAAGCAAATATCGATTCCTGTCAAATCAATTATGTTTATGATGTCTATGAAACTTTAAAAAGTGATGGTGGAATTTCTAATGCACAATTAATAAAAGGAATTAATATTGATTTTCAAAAAACAGTAATTGATAAAAAGCATTACCAGCTCAAAATCACTATCCTTGATCCACGCCAAGATGCATATTTCAAAATTGAAATAGTAGATTCAGCTGGGAATAAATCTACAATTGAAGTAGTGCGTCCTGGTTTTACTTTGGAATTTATTACAAATAAACCATCTAATACAATTGATTTTGGGTTGAGAATTATTGGTGGGCTTTATGTTGATACTCTAAAGATTTATAATTATGGCAGTTATCCAATAACAATCGATCAAGCATTTCTTCAATATTATATGCATTTTGGTATACCTCAATCGCAGTTTCCATTAGTAATCAATCCAAAAGATACAACCCTATTTGTTATTGCATATAAACCCGTATATGTCAAAGATCATAATGATTATGATAACTTAATTTTTACATTAAATTGTATCACTGAGACTATTCCAATTATTGGATTTGCAAGGGAATTTAATATCAATGCAAGTTCACGATGCGATGTAAATATTCGCTTTATTACTGATTCTATTCCAACATCACTTGAAGTTACCCTTGCTGATGAATATTCAAAGGGTGGTATTATTCAACTTAGTTTAAGAAATCCCAAGAATAGCAATATTGATGTATCCCTCTATAATTCATTAGGTATGATGGTAGAAAAATTATATTCCGGACCTATTCAAAAAGGTGAGACAACATTGAATATTAAAATGAACAATTATTCAGCAGGTGTTTATTTTATAATTCTTGATGACAACGGAACAAAATATTTACGAAGATTTTTAAAAATTGAATAAAAAATATGATTCCGAGAAAATTTTAATTAATTTAATAACTGGAAATTTATTAATGGCTTAATTAAGAAAATATGAAATCAAAAAAATATATTATTCTTTTTTTACTGGCTGTCGTATTCTCAGGTTGCGCATCTCAAAAGGAATTTCAAGTTGATAATTCAAAAGATGATTTTCACAAGTTCATTCAAAATAAGTCTGATAGTTTATGGAAGGTCCCCCAGTATATAGCAAAGAAAATGGCAGAAGATAGCTACGTGCGTGGTTTAAGCTACGTTTCTGACAGCAATTATGCCTTTGCAATCCTTGAATTTGAAGATGCATTAAAATATGATAAATCTGCAACAATTTATGTAAGCCTGGCAGATGCATTGATGCGGCTTGGCTTTCTTGATAGAGCGCTAGAAGCTGCTTATAATGCATATAAAATGGATAGCACAAAAGTTGATGCACTCGAAATAATCTTTTCAATTTATGTATATAAAAGAGATATATCTTCTGCTGAAAAGGTTATTCTCAAGATTTATCAGATGAAGCCTATATCTGATAATTTACTTATGCTTGGTGATTTTTATAGCTATTATGACCAAACAAAAGCAATTGAATATTATAAAAAGTATGATAGTTTAAATCCTACACCTGACGTAAAGGCAATAATTTGTAAGTTATATGCGCAAATTGGGGATACACTTTCAGCTATTCAAGGGCTAAAAGAACTTGCTATTGCGAATCCAAATCCATATTATGCTTGGGAATATTTTAATATGTCATTTAATGCAAACCAATATCAAAATCTATATTATTGTATAGATTCATTATTTAATAAGTACTCGTCCGAAGATAGAGCAAATTTTCTATCTTCATCAATTTATAGCTTCTATTATTCACAAGAATTAATTAAAGATAGCATAACGGATTTTGTCAAGCAAACTTTAAAGAAAGTAGTTGATAATGATTATAATCTTGGAGAAATATTTATCCCATCATTTTATTTGGCATATAATTTGAAAGATACAAACTTATTGAAATCTTTGCTAAATAAAAGCATAATTTTAGCCGATACAATAAGTGAAATACCCGTGACAGCGGCTCAATTTTATGAATCAATAGGGGAAAGAGATAGCTCTATTGCTCTTTTAAAAAAATATATTAAAAAATTTCCTGATAATCAAAGATATTATATTCAATTAGGATATAGCTATTTCTTAGAAAATGATTGGGAAAATGCAAAAAATTATCTTTTAGAGGGATATTCTATGAATACCACAAATTATAATGTTTTAGTGTCTCTCGGAGATGTTTATGATAAGCTGAACAAAGTAGATAGTGCAGAATATTATTACAAATTAGCTTTAAAAATGAATAGTAATGATCCTCTTGTGAATAATAATTATGCTTACTTTCTATCACGTGATCAAAAACAATTGGAGTATGCATTAGAATTATCAAAATTATCAATCAATAGCGAACCTGAAAATGCCGCTTATCTTGATACTTATGCTTGGATTTTATTCAAAATGAATAAAATTGATTCAGCTTTAGAATATCTTCAGAGAGCTTATTCTATAGATTCAACGAATTATGATATTATGGAGCATCTTGGTGATGTCTATGAAAGCAAACAAATTATTGAGAAAGCAATTGAATATTGGGAAAAATCAGCTGGAATTAATCCAAATAATAAAGAATTATTGAAAAAAATTAATAAATATCGAAAATAACTTAAAGTCAAATGTATAAAAAGAATATACTATTTAATGAAATTTATCTAATCTCAATCGCCTCAATCAAGCATTTGTTAATAAATCCTTTATCTTTAATAAAACTCTGGAGATAATATGTTTGTTATTGTAGGCGTTATTGTTGTATTTGCTGCATTGATAGGCGGATTTGTTCTAGCGGGTGGGAACATTGGTACACTTTTAGTTATACCTGAATATATCATTATTATAGGCGTTGCAACTGGCTCTCTGCTAATTGGAAACCCATTGCCTGTTTTGAAAAGGATTTTAAATGGAATAATCGGATCATTTAAAGGTCAAAAAACAAAGCCCACAGATTATATCGAACTGTTAAAAATGATGTATGAAGTATTTCAATTTGCTAAGCGAGAGGGCTTAATTGCATTGGAACAACATGTAGAGAGTCCTGAATCAAGCACAATATTAACAAAATATCCATCTTTTTTGGCAAACAAACCTGCTGTGGAATTCTTTTGCGATACATTAAAAGTAGTATTAAGTGGTGGAATTCCTGCAAATGATTTAGAAGATTTAATGGACCAAGACCTTGAGACAATTGAACAAGAAGAAGAAATTCCCCCAAGTTCTATGCAAACAATGGCAGATTCTTTCCCTGGTTTAGGTATTGTGGCTGCTGTAATGGGAATTATTATTACAATGGGAGCAATATCAGAAGGAGCTGAATCCGTTGGACATCACGTTGCTTCAGCACTTGTCGGTACTTTTCTTGGTGTGCTTTTATCCTATGGAATTGTTGGGCCACTTGCTGCCATAATGCAAAAGAATACAATGAAAGAAGGTAAATATTTACAAGCAATTAAAGCAGGTTTGCTCGCATTTGCAAAGGGATTACCAGCGTCTGTAGCAATAGAATTCGCGCGTCGTTCAATTGACCCAGAAAATCGACCTACATTTAAAGAAACTGAAGAGGCTGTCAAACAGACTCGGTAAGTGGAGTAAAATACTATGCCCGAAAGACCTGAAGAAAAGCATTCAAAAGAGCAGCCAATAATTATAAAGAAGGTAAAAAAATATAAGCGCCACGATGCTCACGGTGGTGCTTGGAAAGTCGCTTATGCTGATTTTGTGACTGCAATGATGGCTTTGTTTATTGTGCTTTGGATTCTTGCATCCAGCGAACAAGTTAAAAAAAGTGTTGAAGCATTTTTTAATAACCCAGGAGCTTTCAATCTAGTGACAGGCAAACCCGTAGGGGGAGCTGAGATAAATTTAAAAGTTGTGCCTCAAAAAGGTGAAGGTGGAGAAAAAGAAAAAAAACCACTCGAGATAAAATTTGACCAGAAAGAAACTGACACTCTTAATAAAGAGTTATTAGAAAAAGCACTCCAAGATAGCGCTCGTGCTGCCACTCAAGTGGTGCAAACAGGGGAAGTACTTAAAAAGTATTTCCAAGAATTACAATCTCAAAATCCCAAATTAAAAGAATTGCTTCAATCTATAATGATTGAGATTACAAGCGAGGGACTGCGTATTGAGCTTCTCGAAAATAAGGAATCTTTGTTTTTTAAGGTTGGCAGCTCTCAATTAACACCTCAAGCTATTGAAATATTAAAAGTGCTAGGTAAAGAAATCGGAAAATTGCCAAATAATATAGTAATCGAAGGACATACTGATAGCAGAAAATATTCAGGAAAATCAATATATTCAAATTGGGAACTTTCAACGGAGCGTGCAAATTCTGCTCGTAGAGTATTAGCTCAATCAGGTTTATGGGATGGACAAATTTCGCAAGTAGTAGGTTATGCAGATACAAAATTACGAAATCCTCAAAATCCTTTCGACCTTGTTAATCGTCGCGTTAGTATATTAATTAAGCAATTTGGAGTAAATCAATTTTTATCAAAAACTGATAGTACAGCTGTAACAATAAATAAATAATTTTTTAATATTATAATTAAAACATAATCATTATTTATGGCTCAAAATATTCAGTTATGGATTAATAAAGATAAGGAGGGAACATCGGCTAACCTTATCAATATTATTCTTTCAAATTTTAAAAATATAGAAATTAAAATTTATGAAAATTTTCCAAAATTATTCTCTAGCCTTATTGAAGA
This sequence comes from Bacteroidota bacterium, assembly GCA_035451765.1. Taxonomy (GTDB): domain Bacteria; phylum Bacteroidota; class Ignavibacteria; order Kapaibacteriales; family UBA2268; genus UBA2268. The sequence continues at coordinate 16,440 of DAOTPH010000003.1, forward strand.
ACCCGTTGATATACTTTTAATAGATGTTAGTAGTAATGAATTTGAGGGGAAATCAATTTTTAATGAAATTAGGAAAATTATTGAATTTAAAAATATATATTTGATATTAGCAGGTACAAATAATGATTATCCCTTCCTTTTAAATACATTTGACCTAGGAGCAAATGATATTCTTATAAAACCATATTCAATTGAAAGTGTAATACCTCGAATTAAGACTGCTCTAAAATACATTGAATTAGCAAAAAAAAGGAGCGAAGAATATAATTTACTTCAAGAACTTGCTGAACAATTAGAAGTAACACAAAAAGATGAAGTTGAACTTATTTCAAGGATTGCATCCCTCCGATTGTCTCTTTCAAATGAAGCGTATGATTTGATTGAAGGAGCTTCCACTTGGATGATTGATTTTTTAGAATCCGAAAGCAAGGAAGATTTAAATGACCTTCAAATAGCGTCAAGGCTTTCATATCTTGGAAGGATAATCTTACCCGATAGACTTATCACATTGCCAATTTATATTGACGGCAATGTTTCTGACCCATTGATGTATCAAATACCAACAGCTGCATATAATTTAATTTGTAATTTTCCTTGGTTACAAAATGCTGCTGATATTCTCTATCATATATATGAGAATATGGATGGAACGGGCTTCCCTGATAAATTGCAATCTTGGCAAATACCACTTAAAAGTAGAATTTTGCGCGTTGTATTAGATTATTACGATATTATCCGCTGCTATAATATTAAATCGTCAGATGCTTTAGCAATTTTAAAAAAATATTCAAATCAACTTTACGATAATAGGGTTATTATATTATTTGAACAGTATATTTTGTCGGTATTAAAATTAGAAGGGGAATTGGATGAAATACCTTTAGCATTGCAAAATTTACAACCTGGTATGCAATTGACACGTGAAATATATACAAATAACGGCTTAAAGCTCCTGAATGCGGGCAGTTTCCTTACTGAGGCAATCATTAATAAATTAATTTATATTAATACAACAGACCCAATATTAGGTTTTATTTATGTAAAAAAATAAAAATTTTAAAAAATTTTAAAAAAAATCGTTGAAAAGTGTTGCAAATTCACATTTTTTTGCTAAATTGCTTATTTAGTAAGGTGCTTCTTTGAAATACCTTATTTAATAATATTTTCCGTTCTTTTTTCTTTTTTAACTAATTTTTTAATATTAATTTGGAGGTTTTAATGGCATTAAACAAATCCGATTTAGTTAATGTGGTAGCTGAATCTGCCGAGCTAAAGAAGGTGGACGCTGAGAAAGCAGTGAAAGCAACTTTTGAAGCAATTACAAATGAACTGAAAAATCATGGCACAGTAACCCTTGTTGGTTTTGGTACTTTTACAGTTTCGCATCGTAAAGCAAGACCAGGGAGAAATCCAAGGACTCAACAGACAATTGAAATACCAAGCAAAATTGTACCAAGATTTAAACCGGGCAAAACTCTTAAGGAAGCCGTTGCTGTCAAACCAGCTAAAAAAACGACTTCAAAGAAAAAGTAGCCATTATTTAAAAATTAAGGGGTTATATCTGGAAATACCACGATATAACCCCTTTTTATTTTAGAAATGAATTATTTATTTTTCTTGAACATCTTCAGCTTCTCTGAGGCCTAATACAATTTTCCGAGCAATTTCTTGAGCGATTACTTCCTGGACTTTATCGCCACTTGTAATATACTGTTCAATTGCTTTTTCAACGCGTGAGCGAATAATTTCGGATGTTTGACCAACGAGTGCATTAGCTAATTGATGAATATCAGCCTGCTGGCCACGTAATGTTTCGAGCTCACTACGGCTTGCGTCCTCCATCTTTTTGAGCATTTTATCCATACGCTCCTCTTCTTCGGTATAAATTAATGTTATAGCAAGAAGGGTAAGCATAGTAAATTCAAGGAAGATAGCAAGTAAAATAAAGGAAGGTTTTGTTGCAGGTATTAATTTCAAACCACGAATACCAACTGCAACAACTAAAAATGCAGCACCACCATAAGCCAATCCTGTGACGAAGTTTTGGTATTTCTCACCAATATGATGGGACATATACAATCTTAATCCCTTTAACATATGGAGATGATTTCGCCGCCATATAAGAGAATTTTTCGTATCAATAATTTCTTTTGCCAAGAAGTCGGAGAAGAATTCTTTTATACGGTTATATAGGGTGTTATTTCTATATTCGACAATATTAATATCATCGTGGAAAAAGTCCTCAAATCGAGGCACTCGTGTAGTGCTTTCAGGATCCTCAATTACTGTTCTATTCCATACTGTGCGGAAAGCACTCTTTAATTCATCAAAATCTTTTTCAGCCAATTTATCATCAGGTAAAGTTAAAATATCAACAATTTGGTCAGAAAATCCTGTTTGTAGCCTGATTTTTACCTTAATTTCGTCGATTTGTCTATCAATCAAAAGAGCAATAAATCCTAATTGAGGTGGTAATAAGATTGTTATTATTGCTGTACATAGAAAAGCAAGGTCAAGGGCTAAAATCCAAAATCCTACCCACGGTTGAAGGATAATAGCATTTTCGCCTAAATATTCTGAACGGCAATAAAATTCACTTGGATATTTTACATAACCATCTCTTTCCATTGTACGTTGTTGGAATGTAAAATCAAAGATATACACACGGTTTAGATACTTTTTCTCGACGGGCAAATTTTTACCTTTTAATTGTGCTTCCATATCTTTTGATACGGATCCCCATACTAATCCATCGAACTTGACAAAACCTATTTTATCTTGTCTTTCACCTGATGGTGCGAACAATCCAACGACAAATTGTGCTGTTCCCCACGGAATTACTGTGTATTGAAAAAGCAGGAAAAAGGCAACCAATAAAATCATAAAAATGGATATATGCGCAATTCCTGTTTTACGCGGTTCGTCTTTAATTAAAACTTGTTTTTGAGCCATTTTTTACTCCTAATATTTTATTTAATTCATTTTATATAATATTCTTTTTTTAATTTTCAAATTTAATAGATTATTAAAAATTAAATTATATAAATATGCAAAATAATAAAAAAAAAATTACTATTAGCTCTTTTTGTAATTATATGTTTCACTTTATTGTAGTAATATAAACTACACTCTATAATTCCCAATTGTTTCGTAATTTTGTATTATGAGAAAATTCACATTATCAGCGGATCCTTTTCTCCTTCTTAAAGGTACTATTAGAGGCGGTTCATTCCTCGCTGTTATTACACTTAAGTATAATTCTCTATCTAAGCTAATTTTTTCTTCTGGAATTCCTTTTTAATTCAATAATTTGTTATTGATTATTATATTTTTTATATATACGAATTTTTTCGGTTCTTTTATTATTAAATTTTTTTAAAGGAGATTACAAAATGAATGCACAATCAAATTTTAATTTTAAATATCAAGTTCCACCCGAAAGTGTGATGGAAGAAATCAGTAAGCATCTTCTTCTTGATGGGTATGATCTTGTTCTGGATTTGCAAGCAAGTCATAATTCAACAATTATCGATGAACGAGACAATAAAAAATTTGTCGATTTCTTTACTTGTTTTGCTTCAATGCCTATAGGATTTAATCACCCTAAAATTGCTGATGACGATTTTATTAATTATATTGGAAAAGTTGCAACTTCTAAACCAACTAATTCCGATGTTTATACTGTCCAATATGCGACATTTATTAAGACTTTCTTCAATATTGCTGTGCCTGATAATTTTAAATATGGATTTTTCATTGATGGAGGGGCATTAGCAGTAGAAAATGCCCTTAAAGCAGCTTTTGATTGGAAAATTAAAAAGAATTTAAGTAAAGGCAAAGGCGAAAAAGGTTCACAAGTTATTCATTTCAAGCAAGCTTTCCACGGTCGTACGGGCTACACAATGTCGCTTACTAATACTGACCCAATTAAAATTCAATATTATCCGAAATTCAAATGGCCAAGAATAACAAATCCCAAAATTACATTTCCTCTCGATGATGAAAATTTGCAAAAAGTTATGGAATTAGAAAAAATCGCTGTCAATGAAATCAAAGATGCTTTCCATAATAATCCTGATGACATTGCGGCAATTATTATTGAGCCGATTCAGGGTGAGGGAGGCGATAATCATTTTCGGCCTGAATTCTTGCAAATGCTACGAAACCTTGCTGATGAAAATGAAGCAATGTTAATTTTTGATGAAGTCCAAACAGGATTGGGATTAACGGGAACATTTTGGGCATTTGAGCAAATGGGCGCAACACCCGACATATTCTGCTTTGGCAAGAAAACACAAGTCTGCGGTATTGCAGTCACTCCTCGTATTGATGAAGTGCCCGATAATGTGTTTCATACACCTTCACGCATTAATTCTACTTGGGGTGGGAATCTTACTGATATGGTGCGATCCACACGATACCTTGAAATTATCCAAGAAGAAAATTTGCTTGACAACGTAAAATTACAAGGGGATAATTTATATTCAGAACTTAAAAATTTACAAATGGATTTTCCTAATTATATTTCAAATATTAGGCATAGAGGATTATTTGCAGCTTTTGATTTGCCATCTGCTGATATAAGAAAGAGATTCCTTACAAATGCTTTTAATAATGGTTTGATAATTTTGCCATCAGGTGAAAAATCGGTTCGCTTCCGTCCTTCACTAAATATCACAAAAGATGAGATTTCTGACGGCTTTGAAGTCATACGCAAATCTTTAGTTGCGCTTGATTAATTTTCTTATGCCATTGCGAATTTGAATCAATATTGAAACTTATTTGCAATGGCAATTTTTTTGCAATATAATTGAAATTGAAGAAATAAATAAATAATTATTTATTTATTTATTTATGTAAACAAGGGGTTCCAACCCCTTATTAATTTTTTATTATCAATAATAAATCTAATTAAATATTTATATTCGCTAGAAAATATTCAATTCTTTCTATACATTCCGATTTCCCTAGCACCTCCATTGTCTCAAACATTCCGGCTCCTACTCCTTTGCCTGTTATCATTACTCTCAAAGGATGAATTATATCGCGAAGCTTTAGATTATGCTCATTTGCAAATTGCTGAGTGAAATTATACAGATTTGGATGAGAAAAGTCATCAATTGATTTTAATTGTTCAACATATTCCTGTAAGATTTCTCTGCTTGTTTCTTTCCAATACTTTGCGAGGAAATTCTTATCATAATCGTGGGGCTTTTCGAACATATAATTCGCAAAATCAGGCAATTCTGTAATTAAGTCAATACGTTCTTTGATAAGGTCAATTACTTTTTTTAGATATTCTCGATTGATATAATTAAAATTTCTTTTTTCGAGAAATGGAATTAAGAAATCAGCAAGTTCATCTAATGATTTTGAACGTAAATATTGAGAATTCATCCAATTCAATTTAGTTAAATCGAATATAGCACCCGCTTTATTCACTTTTTCGAGTGAGAACATTTCAATTAATTCATCCATTGAAAATATTTCACGGTCGGCAGTTGGGTTCCAGCCAAGTAATGCGATAAAATTGACAAAAGCTTCTTTAAAATACCCTTTTGCAATATAATCTTCGACTGCTACATCGCCCTGACGTTTGCTTAGCTTCGATTTATCTTTATTAAGTAATAATGGTAAGTGAGCAAATTCGGGTGTCTCCCAATTAAATGCTCTATACAAAAGCACGTGTTTTGGAGTGGATGGCAGCCATTCTTCACCACGTATAACGTGAGATATTTTCATTAGGTGGTCATCGACAACATTTGCTAAATGGTATGTCGGGAATCCATCTGATTTTAATAAAATTTGATCATCGACATCTCTGCCACGAACTTTGACTTCACCTCGAATGACATCGCTAAATACTATATCTTGTTCTAAAGGGACACGCATTCTTATAACATAAGGTGTATTAGCATCGAGCAACTCTTTTGTTTTATTTACTCCAAAAGTATATTGATTTTTCATAATGGAGCGGTCATATCGTGGAGGAATTCCTGCTTTTTGTTGTCTTTGACGCATTTCGTCAAGTTCCTCACTTGTATCAAAAGCATAATATGCCGAGCCGTTTTCTAATAATATCGAACAATATTCTTTATAAATATCGAATCTCTCGCTCTGTATATACGGACCATAAGTGCCGCCAATATGGGGACCTTCATCGAACTCAATTC
>DAOTPH010000004.1:0-22467 GCA_035451765.1 Bacteroidota bacterium
ATTTGCACTAAGTTATTAAACTGTATATTTTTGAAAAACGATGCAAGAAAACTTACCTTTAGTTGTAGACCTCGACGGAACGTTAATATCGACTGATATTCTTATGGAATTGATGTTCGAGCTGCTCAAGCGTAATCCATTGTACATTTTTCTAATAATTTTATGGCTTACTCGTGGCTATGCATTTCTTAAGCAAAAGGTATTTGAGCGAACAGAAATTGATGTTTCTACATTAGCATATAATCAAGATGTGATTGATTTTGTGCTTGAAGAAAAAGCAAAAGGACGGGAAATTGTGCTTGCTACTGCCAGCCTTAAATCAATTGCTGTTAAAGTTGCTGATTATCTTGGATTTTTTGACCAAGTTATTGCCACAACCCCCGAATTGAATTTACGTGGTAATAATAAACGCAATGTTCTAGTCGAAAAATTTGGTGAAAAAGGCTTCGATTATATTGGCGATTCTTATGTAGACATATATATTTGGCAATCTGCTCGCTATGCATATTTAGTAAAGCCACCGAAATTGTTAATTCAGCGTGTCGAGAAGGTTGCCCAGATTAAAAAGATCTTCCCCGCAAAACGTGGAAAATTGGAAACATTTTTAAGTGAAATCCGCTACAAGCAATGGCTAAAAAATACGTTGATTTTTATTCCGATTATTTTAGCACATAAATTTATATTTATTGAATATGTATATTTATTAATTGGTTTCTTTGCATTTAGCTTAACAAGCTCATCAATTTATCTCTTGAATGATTTAATTGATATACCAAGCGATAGGCAACATCCTGTAAAACGAAACCGCCCCCTTGCTTCGGGTGAGATGCATATTACAACAGGATTTTATTTATCCATAATATTTTTTGTATCAGGATTTTTAATTTCAATTTTATTTCTTCATCCTGGATTTGTTATTGTGCAAGCGGTTTATTTCGTTTTGAATTGGTTATATTCTCGTTATTTGAAAAAAGAAGTTGTAGTCGATATTGTAATTTTATCTATTTTATATTGTTTGCGGTTGATTGCAGGCGCTGTCCAAGCGGAAGTCGAAATTTCTAATTGGTTGCTTACATTTGCATTATTTTTATTTTTATCGCTTGCAACATTAAAGAGATACCTTGAACTTGGTATACTTCAAAAAAGCGGTAATAATCAAAATATTCATCGTGGCTACACAGTTGAAGATAGGCAAATTCTGCAATTATCAGGTGTTTCACTCGGACTAATTTCAAGTCTGATATTTGCATTATATACTCAAAGCGAAAAAGTTGCTGTTCTGTATTCGCATCCCACATATTTGATTGGTATTGTACTTGTGATTGTATTATTTATACTTCGAATATGGATTCTATCTTCTCGTCAAGTTGCAAATGATGATCCTTTTGAAATTGTAATGAAAGACCGTGTCAATTATATTCTACTTGTTATTTCTATTATAATATTATTGCTCGCTTTGTAATTATTCAGAAAATTGTCGTTCAATTTCCTCAGTTTTAAATATTCCCTTTTCTGTAATTATACCTGTGATTAAATTATATGGCGTTATATCAAATGCAGGATTATAAATTTTGTAATTACCAGGCACGATTTGCACTTCTTCAAATTTACCTTCATTAGATAATCCAATAATATGCGAAACTTCCTTTGTATTGCGTTCTTCAATTATAATTTCATCTCCATTGGGAGTATTTAGATCAATTGTAGTCGATGGAGCGGCAATATAGAAAGGAATATTATTTGCATTAGAAGCAAGAGCCTTTAAATATGTTCCAATTTTATTTGCTGTGTCGCCATTTCTTGCAATTCTATCGGCGCCTGTAATTACCAAATCTACTTTGCCATTTTTCATTAACATACCTCCTGCATTGTCCGTAATAATTGAAAAATCAATTTTCTCATTATCCATTTCCCAAGCAGTTAACCGCGAACCTTGATTCAATGGACGTGTTTCATCGATCCAAATATGCAATGGAATTCCTAATCTACGAGCTTTATAAATTGGTGCAGTGGCTGTTCCCCAATCCCCGCAAGCAAGCCATCCCGCATTGCAATGAGTAAGAATATTTATAACCCTATTTTTTTCTATATATAAATTCTTAATAATTTCAACCCCATTAATACCAATTTGCTCACAATTTCTTATTTCTTTTTCAGCAAATTCATTTGCTCTAAACAGTGCTGTCTTTATAGCAGTTGTTTTATACTGTGCTATATCAATAGCAGAATTATTCAGTGCTGTATTTGAATTTTTTGAGAAATTTATGGCTTCTGCAACATACATTGCGCCATTTCTAAGATTTACTGCCGTGGGCCGGGTAGAAATTAGTTGATTTATCAATTGATTAAAATATTCTTTATTGCCATTGCATTCTAATGCAGCAAAATAAGCAGCATAAGCCGATGTAATTCCAATCGCGGGAGCTCCCCGCACTTGCATAGATTTAATCGCATCAATTGCTTCCTCTAATGTTTTGATTGATATTAATTTGAACTGAAACGGCAATAGTGTTTGGTCTATTATCATTAATGAATTTATGCTTTTATCGAACCAAACAGAGCGGATATCTTGATTATTAACTTTCATTTATAAATTGAATTATCATTTATATAAAATTGCAAAATTAAAGAATATCAATCATTGCAATTCTGAAATAAATATTTCCATTAATTATTTGTAAATTTGTTATTTGTTTAATTTGTATTGTAAATGGCAACAAAAAAATTTTGTGTTATTGGTCTTGGATATTTCGGTTCAAATCTAGCGAGAAGCCTAACAAAAAACGGTGCTGAAGTGCTTGCAATCGATAAAAATATAAAGCGTGTGGAAGAAGTGCAAGATGAGGTTGCAGTAGCTGTGGTGCTTGATTCTACCGATAAGGATGCATTAAGCTCACAAGGTGTTCAGGATTTCGATGCTGTGATTGTAGCAATCGGAGAGGGATTTGAAAGCTCAATAACAACAACATCTATTTTGCAAGAATTAGGCGTAAAAACTATCTACAATCGAATGGTAAGTAAGCTACACGCACGTCTTCTGAAGCTTTTGGGAATTGAAAATATCCTCCTTCCCGAAGCTGAAGCAGCTGACCACTTAGCTCGGAGACTGATTATGCCAGGTTTGATCGATTCTTTCCCACTGAGCAATTTACATTCTATATTTATCGTAAATGTCCCAAAAAAATTTATTGGAAAAACATTGCGTGATGCCAATTTGCGTATTGAATACAACTTGAATGTCGTAACTATTAAGAAATTACCACCTATATATAAGCAAAATCCAGAAACAATATTTAATGCTGAGACAATAGGTGTCCCCGACCCTTCTTATAGATTTGAAGAAAATGATTTACTTGTGCTTTTCGGAAATGATAAGGATTTGAGGAATTTCCTTTATGAATAGGTATATTGGTTTATTATTTTTTATATTTATATTGAATATTATACCAATCTTTTCACAAATGAATTGGTACAGATGGAGTGAGCCTATTAATATTGAAGTATTGAATTCTGCAAGCGATGATTTTGCGCCACAATTCAATAAATTCGATAGTACATTATATTTTAATTCAAATCGCAAAGGTAATTCTTTATTTTATACATCCGTATTAAATCTAAATTATGAATTTAGTCGTCCTTCATTGATTGATGATGGTATAAATTCGACAGCCAAAAATCAATCATATATAACTTTTTTAAGCAAAGATATTGCCTACTTTACATCATTTAATAAAACTCAACGCGGTTCGGTGCTTAATATTTTTGAATCACGGTTGCAAAAAAATACTTGGCAAAAAGGTATGCTTCTCGATTGCTTGAAAACAGAGGATTTCCGCTTCCAACCTACTATTTCTCCAAATGGCAATTTTATGATTTTTGCTCAGGCATCCCCTGAAAATCCCGAAGACTCTGATTTATGGATGGCTTATCGTAATGGTGAAAATTCTTGGACGGGAATGATTAGACTCGATATTTTAAATACTAATAAAGCAGAAATTACACCTTTTCTTGCAAGCAATGACACTCTTTATTTTGCTTCAAATGGGTTTTCAGGTAAAGGTGGATTTGATATTTATTATTCAATAAATGTTGATGGTAATTGGCAAAAGCCTCGTCCCCTTAATGATATAAATACCGAGTATGATGAATCTGATTTCGTTGAATTGCCAAATAATTTAGCCATCTTTGCTTCAAATCGACCAAATGGAAAAGGAAAGCTTGATTTGTGGCTCACACATAGAGTGCCACTTGTTTTTCATCCAACTCTCCAACCATCAATTATAATGGCTACTTATGTGACTCAAATCAGAATAAATGAAGATAAATATTTTATTCAAACACCCATTAATCCACTGAATAACAATTTTATCGATTTGTTCAATAATATATATAATAAAAAAGATAAAAATGTTATTGATTTTGAAAATTTATATTTTAGCAAATATTCTGCTAATCCTGAAATCTTGGAAATCCATCTTCACATTGAAAATGCTGATAGTATAAGCTACTGGCAATTTGAACTAATGAGCGATACAAATAAAATTTACTCACAAAAAGGTAAAGAAGCTGAATTTAAATTGCAGATTGACCTTAATAAAATTGCCAAAAATATTATCTCTGATAGCTTAATATTAAAAGCTAATCTCTTTAATAATAGTGACAAAAAAATATTTGAAAATAAATCGGCATTGATTGTTTTCCAATCGCATAAAGAAAAACCTTTCAATCTTGGCAATAGTGCCTATTCTCAATCATATCTTTTTGCATATCCTAATGATTTTGCAAGCGACTGGATTGCTGCTTATCAAATTTATTTCGAGCAAATTCGCAAGCAAAATCCTTATGCAAAGCAAATTGAGCTAATTTTTTCTAAAAATTTCTCAAATAATGAGCAGAATGAAGTAATCAATAGAATAAGAGCATATTTTAATGGCAGAAAAATTATAGTAAATGATTTTAGCAAAATTGCAGACCTGCAGCAAATGCTCGATGACATTAAATGTAAGTATTTTATAATAATATTATAATTTAATTTTATTTGTTTCAAATAACTTTTCTATTATATTAATTCGTTAATAATAATAAAATTAAAATGAAAATGAAATCTTATAAGTATTTGATTTTCTTTGTTGCTTTATTTTATTCTGTAAATTTGCTTGCTCAAAAGCCAGACAGTAAGGACCAGTATGCATTTTATATGGATATGATAAGCGTAAAATCCGATAAACCTGATTCTTCCCGTTTGGATATTTATACGGCAGTACCTTATCAAACATTGCTATTTATGAAGAGTGATGATGGGAAATATTATGCTAAATATTCGATAAATATTACAATACTAGATAGCAAAAGTAATTCCGTTGCAGAATTGCATACTGATAGATATGTAGTTGCTGAAAATTATTATGTATCTCTTGGAGGAAATGGAGATATAGATGTATATCAATCTATTGCTTATCTTCCTCAGGGTGAATATAAAGTACGTGTTAAGATACGCGATTTAGTTGCAAATCAAGATTTTCAACGCGATAGAGAAATCTCAATTATAAATTTTAATAAATATCCATTTTCTTTAAGCGGGTTAATGATTGTTAGCTCAATATTTGAAACAGCAGGCAAAAAAAGTATTACCCCATTTTTGAATGATAATGTTTCTGACCTTACAGATGGCTTTTTTATTTTTTATGAATGCTATAATCAAAATCAAACTGATACAATAGATTTTGTTTATCAAATATCAAAAGACGAGAAAGATATAATAATGACAAGTGGCAAATTCCGAAAAATTATTCCCCAAGGCACAAGCCAACAGTATATTAAGATTAATCCAATAAAGGATTTAAAGACAGGAACTTATGTTTTGAAGTTAATTGCACTTAAAAAAACAACAGGTGCAAATTTTACAGAGGCTGACTATCTTGCTGCAACTAAAAGGACAATTACTTATATTCCCTCACTTGCGGGTAATATCATAGAAAATTTGGACCTTGCCATTAAGCAATTGCGTTATGTCGCATCGAATTCGCAAATTGATTATATTCGCAAAGCAACAACAGAAGAGGATAAACTCAACCGTTTTCGTGAATTCTGGGCTGCCCTTGACCCAACGCCCAATACTCAACGTAATGAAGCATTTGAGGAATATTATTCTCGCATAGATTATGCAAATAAAAACTTCAAATCATATACAGATGGCTGGATGACCGATAAAGGAATGGTCTATATTATATTTGGACCTCCTACAAGTTACGAACGAACGCAAGACTATTATAATCCAAATCGTGTTTATGAGAGGTGGTATTATGGCAATAATCGCCAATTTTTATTTGTAGATAATAATGGATTTGGAGATTTTCGATTGGTTGATCCACCCACTGTCACCGAAAAATATGAATATCGTAGGAACTATTAACAAAAAAAGGGCTATGGAATTCCACCGCCCTTTTCTATTTTGCTTTATTGTAGTATTTTAAAGTTAAACAAAGGGAAATTTCACAACCCTTGCTGCAAACATTTTGCCACGTGATTCAATAAACACATTTTGGTCAGGTTTTGCATAATCGATCTTCACATAACCCATTGCAATAGCTTTATTTAGAACAGGGGAAATATTACCACTTGTGACCTCACCAATTTCCTCATTATTTTCTGAGAATATTTTATAATGATGGCGTGGTATAAAACCCTTTTCGTCGGATATCATTCCTACTAATTTTCGCTTGATGCCTTCCGCTTTGACTTTGACAAGCGCATCTTTTCCAATGAAATTGTCTTTGTTGAGTTTTGTTATCCAGCCAAGGCCTGCTTCCAATGGATTTGTTGTTTGGTCAATATCATTTCCATAAAGGCAATAGCCTTTTTCGAGCCTTAATGTATCTCTTGCGCCTAAACCAATCGGTTCAATTCCAAATTCTGCGCCTGCGTTAAAAATTGCATCCCATACATCTTTTGCAACTTTTTCATCACCTCGGAAATAGATCTCACATCCAATCTCACCTGTATAACCTGTGCGAGATATTATCATATCATAATTTGCTAATTTTCCTAATTTGCAGTGATAATATTCAATTTCAGATAAATTCACATCGGTCAATTTCTGCAAAGTTTCAAGCGATTTTGGTCCTTGTATTGCCAATAAATTAATATCATCAGTAGCATTTATCAATTCAATGTCAAATCCAGCTTTGTTTTTATTGCACCAATCCCAATCTTTATCAATATTAGCACCATTAACAACCATCATATAATAATCATTGAGATTATAGACAATCATATCATCAACCATACCTCCATCGGGGTAGCACATCGAAGAATATTGAGCTTGATAAGGTATAAGCTTTGATGCATCATTTGTAGATATATATTGAATAAAATTCAGCGCATCTTTACCGCGAACCTCAAACTCGCCCATATGGGAAACATCAAAAACACCCACTGAATTGCGGACTGTTAAATGCTCGTGAATTATACCTTTTGGATATTGAACGGGCATTTCATAACCTGCGAATTCAACCATTTTGCCCCCAAGGGCTTTATGGATAGCATTAAAACGTGTAGTTTTCATTTTCTTAAATTCATTTTTTTCAAAATTAAGTCTTTTATGACAAACTATCCTAAAGATTTAAATATATCAGTATAAATTTTGTATCTCTTGACGGGTATTTGACCTTTCTTAACTGCTTTAATAACAGCGCAATTTGGCTCATGGATATGGCTACAATCAATATATTCGCATTTTTTTTGATATAATGCAAATTCGTCAAAATAAAATTTCAAATCCCTTGGCTCTAATCCCCATATATCAAATTCATTAATACCGGGTGCATCGATAATTTTAAATTCATTATTATAATCAAACATCTTTACAAAAGTTGTTGTATGCATTCCTTTTGTTTTTATTTCGTTAAGTTTATTTATCTTTTGCACTTGTTCTTTAAATAAGTAATTGATAAATGTGGATTTGCCAACACCTGATTGACCGATTAATAATGTTTCTTTATTCCTAAGAAATTCAATTAATTCATTCACATTTTGATGATTTTTTAATGAAATAAGGAATATTGGTAAATTATATTGCTTATAAATTTCAAAATCTTTCATAAAATTTTTGCCGGGGTCTAAATCAATTTTATTTATGCAAATAAAAGCATCCAATCCATTTAACTTTGCTGTTATGCGAAATTTATCAATTAGTTCAATATCATAATCGGGCTGGGTTGGGGATGCCATTATCAAAACGCTATCAATATTACTTGCAATAACTTGCTCAAAAGGTTCTTTCCCAATTGCTTTGCGTGAGAATATATTTTGGCGCCTTTCAATTTTCTGGATCCTGCATTCCTTCAATTTTGATTTTGGATTAATATAATTAGTCTCACTAAATTGAATCCAATCACCCACAGCAATAAGCGATGAACTTTTATTCTCTGAATCAATTACACCGCGAATATGAGCTTGATAGATTTGATTATCATTTCCCCGAACAAGAATTATTTTGCTAATAAGAGCAATAATTCTTCCTTTTAGCAAATTTGCTTTTTTAATATCAGAACGAGATTTAAAGATTACCCTTTTAGATGATCTATCCTTGCGAATTGGTGCGGATTTCTCACTTTCAGAATAATCCTTTTGCACCATTTTATAAAGCCATCAATTTTGAATATTCGATTGCTTTTTCCCGCACCGCTTTGAAATAATCTTCTTTTGCATCAGGGAAAATAATATCCCGCGAGACATTAAAAATCGCAGGCATTATTTTTTGCTTATTGATTTGTTTCAAATCTCCGCCTTGCGCTCCGATTCCGGGAACCAATAATACATAATTTGGCGCCAAAAGCCTTACATTCATCGTTTCTTCGGGTTTTATTGCAGCTGCGACAAATCCCAAATTCTTTTCAGAATATAATTCTGTGAATTTCCTTATTATTTCTCTAAAAAGATTTGGGAAAAAGTTATAATTATTCAAAAAGTCCTTTGAGCCTGGATTTGAAGTCAAGGCAAGCACAAAATTCAATTTATCTGTATATTTAAAAAATGGTTCAAGCGATTCAGCACCCATCAAAGGATTAAGCGTTGCTGAATCAAATCCAAAATGTTTATAAATAGATTCTGCATAAAATTTCGATGAGTTTCCAATATCCGAACGCTTTACATCTGCAATAACGAATTTATCTGTTGGAATTTTGGGTAGAATTTTTTCAATTATTTCAATTCCCTTTGAACCAAATACTTCGTAAAATGCAAAATTGATTTTGTATGCAATTGCTAAATCTTTTGTTACATTGATTATTTCGATAAGAAAATTGTAAATACCATCAGGATTTTGCTCAAATCCTTGTGGTAATTTTGTATAATCAGGGTCAAGACCGACACAAAGATTATTTTTTTGATTATTAAATAATTGATTGAGCTTATCATAAGAATTCATATTATACCTCTAATATTTATGGTAAAGAATTTTTAAATTGTTGATAGGTTGTTGAAAATAAATTATTTTCTGTTGGAGATGCAAGATTAGCTTTTTTAATCAAATCATCAATTTGTGCAATTCTTTTAGCATCAAGGGGATGAGTTGAAAGAATTTCCGCGAAATCGCTTGGTTTGCTTTGCTGTTGTGATTGGATTTTTTCTAAAAAGTATTTAATTGCACCAGGATACCATTTTGTATCTTGCAAGTATTTAAATGAATATTCATCAGCTTCATATTCATCATCACGTGAATTTTTGAGCAGTCCGAGTCCCGCAATAAGATTGGCTCCGATTTGTTCAAGTGTTGAAGGGTTATTGCCCAGCACAAGACTTGCTAGAATGCTTATACCATACTGCTTGGTCATTCTTTTTGTTGCATGGCGTCTTTCGGCATGAGCAATTTCGTGAGCAAGCACCCCAGCAATAGTTGCTTCATTATCAGCAAATTTCAAAAGACCTTTATAAACATAAATGAACCCGCCTGGTGTTGCAAATGCATTAATAATATTTGTATCAAGTATCTGAACTTTATAAGCAAATGTGCCTTTATATTTAATTTGTTTTGATGCAATAATTTGATCAACAATAGATTGTAAATATGCATTTGCTTGTGCATTATTGAGCATTGGATATTCTGCGGGATTAGCCCTAATTTCTGAATCCAATTGCAAGCCAAGTTTATAATCATCGCTTGGTGCAAATAAATTGAAATCAGAAATACTTGTAGAATTGCTGCACCCCGTATTAGTTAATGGCAAAGTAATGCAAAGAATTAAAAATGTTATAATAGAAATAAGATTCTTTTTCATTTTATTATTACTCTAATTTTTTATACACATATTTTTTGAAACAGTTTTTTCTTTTCTTATTGCCACTATATATTCAATTAATGTCCAGACTGTAATTATCGTTAAAACGAGCATAATGAAATATATAACGTCCGAATATATAAACGCATTGATAGCATTATAAATTGAATCGGAGATACGTAAATCTCTAATAAATATTAAGCCTAATATTACCGATATAAAAGTCATTTGCAGTGTGGTTTTAATTTTTGCAGAAGTTGAAGTTTTAAATTCTTTATTCCAAATAATACGCATTACAGTTGTACCAAAATCCCTGATTAAAATTATAATCACCATCCATAAAGGTACAATATTCAACATAACAAATGCAATAAAAGCTGCTGCTGTGAGAAATTTATCTGCAAATGGGTCAATAAATTTACCAAGTGAGCTAACATAACCATATTTTCTTGCAATATAACCATCCGCGGAATCTGTAAGCGATGCAATAACAAATAAAAAGGGTGATATTTGATGCAAAAGCATATCGCCCGATATAAAAAAGAAAAAAAATACAGGTGTAATTGCTATCCTGAAAAAACTAAGAAAATTCGGTATATATTTCTTATTCATTTAATTTATTGAATTTGCGATATTAATAACAGAGAAAAATGATGACACTTTTAATGATGCACCACCAATTAATGCACCATCTACATCCGAAATATTTAGAATCTCAGTTGCATTATTTTCATTAAAACTGCCACCATATAGAATATTAGTTGTTCGTTCTGGAAAATAATGTTCTTTAATCCAATAATGAACCTCACTAATTTGGAAATTTGATGCAGTTAATCCTGTACCAATTGCCCAAATGGGTTCATAAGCAATTATCAATCGATTGAAATCCTTTGTGGGTATGCCATCCAATCCTTCATCAAGCTGCCTTGCGAGAACATCAAAGGTCTTGCCGCTATCTCGCTCCAATAAAGTTTCGCCAATACACATTATTGGAGTTAGAGAGCTATCAAGTGCTGCGCGAATTTTCTTTTGAACCATTTCATTTGATTCGCCAAAGTATTGCCTCCGTTCAGAATGACCTATAATTACATAATCACAGCCTATTTCATTTAGCATTAAAGGAGATATTTCACCCGTGAAGGCGCCCGAATTTTTATAGTACATATTTTGAGCGCCAAGCTTGATTTTTGTGTTAGCTATGCAATTCTTAGCTGTCATTAAAGAAGTAAATGGCGGACAAATAATGATTTTTATATTATTTATAAATTCAAAGTTGTTGATTTTTATTTTTAATTCATCGAGAAATGCTTTTGTTTCGTTATTATTCATATTCATCTTCCAATTCCCTGCAATAATAAAATTTCTCATAATTGTCTCCCTTTTATTTTGTAAATTTTATAATGAGTTAGATTAATATCAGATTCAAAACCATATCCCTCAAGCAATTCTGTTGGGGTTGTAATTTTTACATATTCATCAGTATGAATCAATTCTTTTTTTGCATCCCAAGCAAGAAAATTAGTTTCTAAACGCATTTGAGAAGAGTCGACGAATAAAACAACATTGCCTTTTGCAAACATATCCTTTGTAATGTCATCAATCCATCCCTCACGTGATGTTAGAATCCCAAGCCTTTTTCCTGAATTTTTTGAAAAATATTCAACTTCTAATCCATCTTTAATGTCCGTGCGATTTTTCGAATAATATACCTCTGCCCGCTTTCCCTTTAATATAGCTGTTATCTTAGCACTTTCATAAAAATGAATTGTAACATTATGTGCAACCTGGTCAGGCAGTACCTCGGTTTGCTCTTTTACCATTTGATTATAAAATTCATCTTCATTTCTACAAGAAAATAAAAATAAAGATGAAATGACGAACAATATATATAATATGCTTTTTTGCATAAAATCACAATTCTTGAATTAAGTTATTTATTTTTAATAGATCAGAAATAAATTTTTTTGCATATTTCAAATCTAACTGAGTATCACGGTCGCTCTTTGCATTTTTTGGGTCTGGATGTGTCTCAAAAAATACACCTTGTATCCCAACTGCAACAGCTGCACGAGCAAGGTAAGGAATAAGTTCGGGCATTCCACTGGATTGCTTGCCAATTGATGGCTTTTGCAAAGAATGCGTTGCATCGTAAACCACAGGATAGCCAAAATGTTGCATAAGCTTAAGTGAACGAAAATCCACAACTAAATCATTATATCCAAAAAATGTTCCACGTTCAGTGAGCATAATTTTATTATTTCCTGTCGAAGCAACCTTTTCCGCAGCAAGTGCCATTGCGTCAGGCGATAAAAATTGCCCTTTTTTGATATTCACGATTTTATTTGTTTTGCCGCAAGCAATAAGCAAATCAGTCTGCCTTGATAAAAATGCAGGCACTTGCAATGCATCCACGTAATTACTTGCCATTATAGCTTCTTCAGGGGTATGCACATCTGTAAGAGTTTCCAATTTATATTTATCGCCAATTTCCTTTATCCAATTCAATGCCTTTTCATCGCCGACACCTGTAAATGAATCAATGCTTGTGCGATTTGCCTTACGATATGATGCTTTAAATATTATCCTTACACTAGACTCATTTGCAATATCAGCAAGCTCAGACGCCACTTCGTCCAATAATACATAAGATTCGACAACGCACGGTCCCGCAATAAAAAATAATTGATTTGCCATAATCACAAAAATACAAAAATCGTCTTTTTTAAATGGAATTTGTTATTTTTTAGGAAACAACTCTGCCACCAAAAGGTCATTCTCATTCTCAACTAAAGCGACCTCGCCAGTCTTGCCTTCGGATACTAATTTATGACATTTGATGGAATTTTCAGATAATTGCAAATGAATTGGGTTACGTGGGTCAAATTGCGGTATGCCAATATGTTCCATTATAGAGGGGGTACCAAATCCACGTCCCGCAGCTGAGAATGATTTAATAAAATTACGAACTGGTTTTGAATTTATTATTGAGCATATATAATGTGCTTCAGCTTTTGAATCGGTCGCGATTAATGAAGTAGTGTGTAGTGGAATTCCAAATTTATATCCGATCTCGGTTTTAAATTGTGAAATTACAGCTGCATAAATATCATTCGACATAGCTTTCCATACAACTTTATACCTGGCAAAAGTTTTTTCTGAAATATTAAATTGGCTATAAAATGGCGCGCCATTATGTTTATGGTACTTTTTATATAAAGCACGCTCTAAAAGTATTCTATGAAATTTTATTAAATAACTAAATACCCAAGGATAATTTGCTTTTAAATATTCTTCGGTAAATCCTCTTCGTGTTTCTGGGTCCTGTACCACAAGCATATAAATTTTTGGATCTACGCCCCATCTAACAATATCAGCGCCTCTAATTGCAGGATATACCAGCCCAGGTTCAATTACAGCTTCAACTTTCGGAATGTCCAATTTCCCTTTCTCAGGAAGATTCTGTATAATTATATTTCCATTTGCCATTACGTGAGTTATTTTTAACCAAAACACACCATAAGGATTAGGATTTGCGCCCAATACTGCTTTATAGTAATTTTTTCCTTCGATTTTTAATGTACCATCTTTTTTAGTTGGTTGAGTTTGCCATGCACCAACTTCCGAACCAATAGGATTTGCAAAATATTTGGATTTTTGTAAAAGCTGTTTTGCCTCTTTCAAAGATTTCCCAGTACCGATTTTGCCCACCCCCTTTTTTCTTGACCACACATAATAAGGAACAGGGTACGTAGTCTTAGTACCTTTTTTTAAAATTATGGCTGCTGTTTTATTCACCGCTCCTTCAAACGGCTGAATCGCTGAAAAATCATGAGCTTTAACTACTTTCAAGTACTCTTTATTTCCTAATTGAAATCTTCTAAATCCTTCTCCCGCACCTTTAGATTTAAAAACTTCCTGTGTAATCAAAAATCCCAGTTTTGCATCATTTTTCAAATAATAATCAGAAGCTGCATAAACAAAAAGCATTGAAAAATCCTTTTTCCCACCACCAAGTCGACTTTGGAACCCTTTCAATGAGAACAATCCATAGTTTTTCCATAGAGGTAATGTTGCATCTCTATATGATTGAGAAAGATAATCCCATCTTACCCACGGTGGATTTCCCACAACAAAATCAAATTTTCCAGCTACCACAGGAGCAAACATATCTTTTAAAAATCGCGCCCATATTCCATTTTGGTCGCTATTTTCTAGTTCAAATATTCTAATATAAAGGTTTTTGACAACTTCTTGATTGCTTTGGAACACTAGTCCTTCATTTCTTAGCCTTGTCATTGCTTCATCTATCGAGTATCGTTCTTTTATCATAATTTCAATTAGTGGAGTGGCTTTGCTAAAGAGCAATCCTTTATCAGCAATCCATTCGGATGGGATATAAAATTCGCCTATGGAAGTTTGTATTTCAATTGGCTCACCGTGAGGCCTTAATTTCATTTGCGGCAAAGTATTCTCGGGCCATAGAACTGAATCCGCAAGATATATCGGTATTTCGAGTATTCCGCCCGAATTTAAAATCTCATTTGTAAGGTCGCCAAGCGCAAATAAATAATTGGTTCGTGCAGCAATTACCGCCATCGGATTTAAGTCAAATCCCCAAATATTATCTTTTATACTTTTTGCTATTTCAAGATCGGTTCGTTTATTTTGTCTCCCCCACTCTTTTGCTCTATGTATAGCAAGTACCAAGAAAGTACCCGAGCCACAAGAAGGATCCAAAACACGCTGAAAATTATCTCCATCGTATTCAATCTCGTCAAGTAATAATTCTGCAAGCCAATCAGGGGTATAATATTCGCCCAATTGATGCCGGACATCCTGTGGTACCAAATATTGATAAAGCTTTTTCAGAAGATCCCGCGTTGTGTCGGGGACCAAAATACTCGTTCCAGCTTCAAATTGAGAGAGTTCCCTTGCAATTTCTCTAATAGCTTCCATTAATTCTAATGATTCAAGTGTATCAATATACCAACGGAAGAAATCGCCCTCCAAAAAATTGACAACGCCTTTTTTTGCATAAGTTCCACCATTCTCAATATCTTCAAGCTGCTTTAACAAAGCATCATCAGAAATATGCACAAGTTCAGAAGTATATGATGCTGAAAATGATGTATCTCTTAAAGTGAGAATCTCAGCAGTTATAAGCTTCATCAAAAGAGCAAAATAAGTATGTATGCAAAATAATAATTCCTGAAAATCAACTTCTTTCTCAATTTTATATGTCTTTAAGAGTGTTTCCTTCTCTTTTCCCGTGTAATTATTGAATTGTGCTCCATAAACAATACCAAATAATCGTTTCCACTCATTAAAAAATGTTTGAATTTGAGAAGTACGTCCCCAATGTTGGAGAGAATTGACAAAAGCTGATATTGCCTTTGGAGCGATTTGACTTTGGGAACCGAATCTTTGAGCTAAATTATCTGATGTAAGTGGAAGCCGAGACAATGCTCGTAAATGGATTAAAAATGTACGCGCACTTTCTTGGTCAAAATCATAGGGTCCATGCATTGTAAAACTTGTTCTGTCGATGGCTTCATCTTTTTGGTCCTGATATTGCACAAAGAAAATTTGCTGACCATCAAATCCTACACCAAGCAATTTATCAATAGCTATATTAATAGATTCACCAATTAAATAATCAATCAGTTGCTCAAAAGTGTGATCTACATTTTTTTTAGAGGAAAAAGAATTAGGAAATTCATATTCTATAACCATCTGCCCATGAACTGCATCCGACCGTCCCTTATAAACCGATTTTTCATATTTTGGGTACGACTCAATCCCGATTGAATTTTTTATA
Organism: Bacteroidota bacterium; assembly: GCA_035451765.1. GTDB lineage: Bacteria > Bacteroidota > Ignavibacteria > Kapaibacteriales > UBA2268 > UBA2268. Next base: position 16,096 of record DAOTPH010000004.1, read on the forward strand.
GGCTCTAATATCTTCTCAAAGCCAATTCTTAAATCTTCTTCAGTATTAGCATTACGAACTAAATCTGCTGTCTTTTTCACAAGATTATCAGCTAATTTTACTAACGAATCTCTTGCATTTAGTTCTTCGGTTGATTGCATTTAATAGTAATATAAATTAAGGTTATACAAAATGTAATATTAAAATAATGCAATTTATGAAAAATAGTTTGATTTATAATTGAGTTGCCTAACAACCAAAAATCCATAATTTTGTTATTTTATATATTCTTTTTTGATGAAGTTAGATAATTTTATTTCCAAACGTTTTTGGCACTCGGAAAATCAGAAGTTTATAAATTTTGCAAAATACTTTGCAACTGCAAGCGTAATTATTGGTGTTGTGGTTTTGATTATTGCACTTGCTGTGCTTGAGGGCTATAATAAAACTCTTCGCACAAATGCTGTTAAATTTTCTTCTCATATCCAATTGCAAAAATTCAACCGAGATAAAATTGAAAATTATGATAGTATCAAGCATGCTTTATATAAAAATATCCCTCAAATTAATATAATTGAACCAATTATTCAAACAGAAGCATTGATTAAATCTAAAAAAAATATTGAAGGTGTAATGTTGAGAGGTATTGATAAGAATTCAAAAATAATAAATTTGTCGGATGTAATTAAAATTGGCAAAGCAGATCTAAATCAACCTAATTCAATAATTATTGGGAAACGCCTTGCTGATAAACTTTCAATTAATCTAGGCGATACCGTGCTTGTATTTTCAATTAATTCATTTCAAAATCTTTCGCAATTTGATTATAATATTCAAAAATTTGTTATAACCGGTATTTTTGAATCCACAATGGCACAATATGATGATGCGATTGCATTTGTTAGCATAAGCGATGCACAAAATTTGCTCAACTTATCTCAAAATCAAGCAACAAATCTTGATATAATGTTAAAAGATATATCCACGGCTGATACGGTTTCGCATTTGATAGATAATTTTTTGAGTTATCCATATTTCACTTACACCGTATTTGATTTGCACCGCTCAATTTTCTCCTGGATTGAATTGCAACAGAAACCAATTCCAATTGTATTAGGATTGATTGTAATTATTGCCGTATTAAATATTACTACTACCTTGTTGATATTAATTATCGAAAAAATCAACGAAATTGGAATTCTCAGAGCATTAGGCTTATTGCAAAAAGAGGTTATAAGAATATTTGTTCGGCTTGGCTTGAAAATTGGAATTATAGGCGCATTCACAGGCGGGGCAATTGCACTGTTGATTTCAATATTGCAAAAGGAATTTGAAATAGTGCGAGTGAATGGCGAAATTTATTATCTTGATGTATTACCTATTGAAATCGTTCCAATGCATTATATTATTGTGATAAGCATTGCAATAATTTTATCATTTTTTGCTTCACTAATTCCAGCTCTGATTTCATCACGCATATCGCCACTCGAAGCTATAAAATTTAAGTAATTTTGCTTACTTTATTTCTAAATATTTTTCTCCGACTTGCAATACTTCTTTTGTTTCAGCATTTGTAATAATTGCAACTAACCGCACCCAATTCATTCTCCAATCCGTATTTGCTGCCACTAAATAATTAAAATCCTTTGTAATTTCGGTCCCAGATGATAATTCTATATCGCTAATTTGTGCACCCCAAGCATCAGTCAAGGCTCCGCGTAATACATTATTATGGACATAGTCAGGAATATCATTTGGTGTCGAGAAATAATCCGTTTGATAATTTACAACTGAATCCTCTACGATATATACCGCTAAGTTATAATTTGTGAGGCACTTATCAATAAATTTGATTTTTAATTCTGTTGAAATTGAATTTTGAGGAGTATTGTAATTTGCATTTAGAAATTCAATTGTCATTTTTGCTTTTTCTTGCATACGGGCGATTACTGCTGCTTCCCACGAAGAATATCCAAGCACCAGATTTCCATTATAAGGCACTCTATCTACCAATCCATTTGGTGTGCCAATTTCTGAACCGATTTTATAATAATCATCTAATGCTTTTCCAATCTCGGTTCTGAAATCATATTTATGCTGTGGTGTTGGCATAGCAAGTTGCCCTGCATGAATTGCCACAACAACAACTTTATCGCCGTATTTTTCTTTTATTTGATGGGCAACAACAGCAGCAGGTGGACAATTGCCACATCTGAATCCTGTATATTCTTCCAAAAGTACATTCTTTGTCGTTGTATCAATAGGTTGAGTATTGGTTTGTTCATAAGGTGGTTTTATTTGGTCGCACGATGATAATGAAATAATTATTAAAACGGAGAGAAAAGCTGATTTGATTGTTTTGTTTATTTTCATATTTGTATTCTAAAACTAAAAATGTTTATAAATTTTAAGTCGATTTATTTAATAAAAAATTATTAAACATTATATGATTTATAAAATTCCACTGTTTTTAGCAAACCCTCATCAAGCATTGTTCGAGGATGCCATCCTGTTAATTTATGGAATTTTTCAGCTGTGCAAACTGAACGCTTTTGCTCGCCAAGCTTTGAAGGCATATATTGCTTGGGCAATTTATAATTAGTCAGATTAGCTAATTTATCGAAAATTGTATTTAAATCTGTTTCAATACCTGTTGCAATATTGAAAATTCCGTGGACATTATCATTCAAAGCAAGTTCATTTGCCCAGACCACATCATCAATATAAACATAATCACGTGTGATAGAGCCATCGCCTGTAATAAAAGTGGGTTGATTATTAAGCATTTTTAAAGCAAAAATTGCAACAACACCTGCCTCGCCAAGTGGATTTTGCCTTCTTCCATAAACATTTGTATACCGAAAGATTACATAATCCATATTGAATAAGGTATTATAATATTCTATATATTTTTCTGTGGATAATTTCGAGACACCATAAGGCGATATAGGTTTATTTTGGTGTGTTTCATCACAAGGGAAAACATTCTGTTCACCATAAACAGTACCTGCAGAAGATGAAAATATAAATTTTTTAACACCTGTATTTTTTGCCGCTTCAAGCAAATTTATGCTGCCTAAAATATTAGTGTGGGCATCATCGATAGGATTATAAACAGAATAGCGAACGCTCATCAAAGCAGCGTGATGGTTAACAATATCGAATTTTTCTTTTTCAAAAACATCTTCGATTGAGTTATCAGTAATATCTAAATGATAGAATTTAGCGCCTTCGGGAATGTTTTTACGAAAACCAAGTGCAAGGTTGTCGATAATAACTACTTCGTGTCCAAGTTTGAGGTATTGCTCTGCAATATTGGAACCTATAAAACCCGCTCCCCCTGTTATACAAATTTTCATAATAAATAAAATTTAAAACCACAAAATTACAATGATTTTATTTAATTCATTAATTTTGAATTTAATTAAATAAAGAATTATGAGAAGAATAATATTTACAGAAAATGCACCCACGCCAATTGGACCATATTCTCAAGCAATTTCAGTAGAAGGGAAATTTATATTTATTTCTGGACAAATTCCTTTAACATCTAATGGGATTTTGGCTGGTGACGATATTTCATCTCAAACACATCAAGTAATAAAAAATATAGAAGCAATTCTGCAATCTGAGAATTTGACATTACGAAATGTAGTAAAGGCCACTGTATTTCTTAAAAATATGGATGATTTTGGTCCGATGAATCAAATTTATGAGCAATATTTCTCTGAAAGTAAACCTGCACGCGCAGCTGTTCAGGTAGCAAAATTGCCAAGAGATGTGCTAATCGAAATCGAAGCTATTGCTGTATATTAATTCATTAAGATAAAAGGTCAATAAGTGTTTCAACTGAAATTCTACTTTGAGACAAATTGCCATCAAGAGTAATTGAATTGGATGCTTTTTTTAATTCATTCAATGCGTCTTTATAAAATTCAAGTGGGGCGTTTTCAGAGCGAGTGAGTGGATGATTATCATCAGTATGAATATTATTGACCAAATCATCTAAAAAATTATTAAGAATATTAATATTTAATTCATTGCTCTTAATATTATCATTATTTGATTTGTTATTAATAACTTGCGATGAAATATGTGGGAGGGTTTCCACAAAATTTTGGATATTTTGTGTATAATTTTGATTGACTGATGTAATTTTCATAATATTTTTGTTTGTTTATTTCAAAAAAAAGTCTTATTTTACATTTTATTAATTTGCAAAATAAAATATTTCAATTTTTGTACCAAAAATGGAGATTAGATATGAAACAGATTATTTTACTCGGGTGTTTTTGCGCACTGTTAATACCTTTTTTAATTAGTTGCCAAGGTGAGCCAAAAGCCTTAACCGTTGATGAGATTAATAAAGAAAAGCAAGCTATTACTCAGGTTATCGAAAATTATAATAGAGCTTCTGAACGAAAGAATTTTGCAGAGCTTGTAAATACTTTAGCTGATTCAGTAACATTTTTTGGAACCGACGAAGGAGAGGTAATTACTACATTTGCTGATTTCAAAAAAGCAATAGAAAATCAGTGGAATGAGTATGATTATACAAAGTACAGTCCGTTGACCGATGTTTATATCGTAATGGACAAAAATGCTACGTGGGCATCTATTCTCTTTGGTGTCTCCTTTGAGGCAAGTAAAGGAGGAAAGACAGAGAATTTGTTCCTCCGCGGTGCTCGTACATTAAAAAAGCAAGATGGCAAATGGGTAATTGTATCGGGATTGCTTAGTGTGCCAAGACCTAAAGTTATGGCTACACCAGTAGATACCACCAAGTAAATACTGAAGCGAAACATTGATTTTCTAGGGCAACATAGGTAGCTCACTTCTCAAAATTTTAGAATATATTATTTTGCCCCTCTCAATTTTGAGGGGCTTTTTTCTAAATAAATACTATTTCAATTTTTAAATATTTCATAATTTTGTAAGATTTTTGTATTACAAAATTATATGTTACCAACCTTATCAAAGCCGTTTTTACTTTCCTGCGATGATCTTACAAATGAAGATATTGAATTGATTTTTAATAAAGCAAAATATTTTGAAGAAAATTTTATCCCAGGAACAAAATTTGATGATTTAAAGGGAATAAATCTTGCTCTTGCATTTTTTGAGAATTCCACCCGCACAAAATTATCTTTTGAATTAGCCGCAAAACGTTTATCAGCTGATATAATGAATTTTAATGCAAACACATCAAGTTTGCAAAAAGGCGAATCTTTGCTTGATACATTGAAAACAATTGAAGCAATGGGAGTGCAAATGTATGTAATCAGACACTCGAGTTCAGGTGCTCAATATTTTTTACAAAAAAATACACCGGGAATTGTCATAAATGCAGGTGATGGTAAGCAAGAGCACCCCACCCAAGCATTACTCGATAATTATACATTACTCAAGTATTTTACAAAAATTAGCGGTTTAAAAATAACGATTATTGGTGATATATTTCATAGTCGAGTTGCTCGCTCAAATATTATTCTAATGAGAAAACTCGGAGCTGAAGTCAAGTTTTTGGGACCAGGCACTCTTTTGCCTCGACGATTGAATCCCTGGGGTGCTGATTATATAGATAATATTGATGAAGCCATTGAGTGGTCTGATGTTTTGCTTATATTACGTATCCAGAGAGAAAGAATGCATTCAGGGCTATTGCCATCGCTTGATGAATATTCTAAATATTATGAGGTTACCTTACAGAAGATATCTAAAAAGCCAAATCTTGTAATTATGCATCCTGGACCAGTGAATTATGGTATTGAACTAGATTATAGTATTAGCACATATCCGAATTGCTTGATACAAACTCAAGTTTCTTCAGGCGTTTTCATTCGTATGGCTGTGCTTTCTTTGTTATCCAATTTTTTAAAGAACTAAATTTGGAAAAAATCTGGACAGTTCTCGAAATTTTGCATTGGGGTGAAGACTATTTTAGAAAGCATTCAATTTTATCTCCACGATTGACAATGGAATTATTATTGTGCGATATTTTAGATTGTAAGAGAATAGATTTATATTTGAATTATGACCGACCCCTTCGCTCCGAAGAACTTGATAAGTTGCATAATTATATTGTGCTTCGTACAAAATCAGTCCCTTTACAATATATATTTGGCAAAATGCAATTTTACGGATTGGAATTATTTATAGATCAGCGAGCATTAATACCGAGACAAGAAACAGAACAATTGGTTAAAATTGCAATCGAATTTCTTGAGGATTCAAATTTCAATCCAATTCAAATATTGGATATTGGTACAGGTAGCGGTTGCATTGCAATTTCTATTGCATATCATTTTAAAGATACCACAAGAAAATGTTATATTGACGCAATTGATAATTCGGTTGATTCGCTGGAATTGGCAAAAGAAAATGCTCAAAAAT
>DAOTPH010000005.1:0-22237 GCA_035451765.1 Bacteroidota bacterium
AATAAATGGATTCCACGATTCCGCAAATTCCATTGCAACAGTGGTTTCAACGCGGGTTCTTTCACCAAAATACGCTGTCTTATGGGCAGCGTTTTTTAATTTTGTAGCAATGTTCATTTTTGTACCGCGAGTTGCTGATACAATTGCAAAAATAATTAAGATCAATTCTGCTGATAGCGCTTATATCTATGTTGTATTAGCTGGATTAATTGGAGCAATTGCTTGGGACTTAATAACTTGGTGGCTTGGATTACCGACAAGTTCATCTCATGCATTGATAGGTGGATTATCAGGTGCGGGTATTGCTCACGCAGGATTTAACGTTGTGCGATGGGAAAAACTTGGAGAAACTGCTCTTTTCATTCCTCTTGCTCCCTTGCTGGGTTTTGCCATAGGCTTTTTGGTGATGATTGCAGTTTATTGGATATTTCGCAAATGGCATCCGATGAAAGTTGATAATGTATTTAGAAAGGGACAATTAGTTTCTGCTGCGCTTTATTCAGTTGGTCACGGTGGCAATGATGCTCAAAAAACAATGGGCATTATTGTAGCATTGCTTATGGCAGCAGGTATTTTTGACCAAAATGTGCAATTATCTCTATTTCATATGAAAACATTATGGATTATTGTAAGTTGCCATCTTGCAATGGCAATAGGAACTGCACTCGGGGGATGGAGAATTGTAAAAACTATGGGGATGAAAATCACAAAACTCAAACCTGTCAATGGCTTTTCAGCAGAAGTTGCAGGTGCAATAACAATCTTTATGGCAACATTTCTGGGTGTTCCTGTCTCTACTACACACACAATAGCTGGTGCAATAATGGGTGTTGGTAGCACAACAAATGCAAAAGAAATCAATTGGCTAATTGCAGGGCGAATTGTTATAGTATGGATTGTAACCATACCCGCAGCAGCTCTTATCTCAGCGCTGTTTTTTATGATTGTTAAATTAGCGCATCCGGGATTTTAAAATCATTTATTGTTTGTCTATAATTTTAAAAAAAAGCGGGTTTTTAGACCCGCCTTTTTTATTTTTACTATTTTATTATGGAATTCTATTGCTTTATCATTTTGCCTATTTCTTCTTTTCCATCTGCAATTATCTTATAAATATACATACCAGCAGGAAGATTTGAGACATCAATTTCGAAAGCATTTTCCCCTGTATTTTTCATCCCTAAATTAATATCCTTCAATAATTTCCCTTGTAAATCAATAAATTGGAATTGCACAACTGATGAATTTTCAAGGAATAATTGAATATTCAATTTATCTTTAATTGGAGATGGATATATTGTTGTATTGAAATAATGTGTGATTGGCACAGAACTTATATCCTCAGTTGTAAAGGACCATACATCTGACCACTCAGATTCACCTCCATCATTCCAGCCTCTTACTCGCCAATAAAGCAATGTTTTCTCTGGCAGATTATAAACAAGCTTCGAATTTGTCCAAACTTTATCAAAAGATTGAACTAAATTAGTGAATTCTTCATCTGTTGCAATTTGCAATCTATAGCCAAGCACATTGGGAATTGTATCCCACTTAAATTCAAGAGTTGTCTTTTGCTTAATTGCACCTGAGTCAGGAAAAACAAGCTGAACTTTTCCAACAGGTGGCAATGGAATTGTTTGGAAAGAAAATATTGTGCTATAACCTGAAGAACCTTGAATATTCAAAGCTTCAACTCTCCAAAAATACATTCTATTATTATCAAGTCCCTGAATTGAACAAACGGTTGTATCAAGTCCAAGTGAATCGACAATTAGATTTTGGAAATTCGCATCGCTTGCAAATTGTAAATGATAACTTTGTGCGCGGTTTGAAGAGCTCCATTTCAGCTCGACATCAATTGGAATCTTGTTAGAACCATTTGTTGGATAAATCAGAGTGGGAACTTGTGGTCTTATATATCCTGTTTTGAAATGATGAGTCGTTGTCCATTTGCTTTCACCTTCGAGATTCTTTGCTCGCACACGCCAATAATAGTCGGTTGTTTCTGATAAATTATCATAAAGGACATTTAACGCAGTAATATTACGCTCAAATCTAAACATCTGAGTAAAGCCCGTATCGAGAGCTAAATCTAAATCATATTTTAGTGCACCTGCAGGTGCTTTCCAACTTAATTTAACTAATGTTGGTTCAATTCCTGTTGAATCATTTGGTGGAACGAGTCCGAATGGTGCATCTATTTGCGTCTTAAAACTGAATACTTCGCTCCAAGTGCTCTCACAATCCTGATTGTGGGCTTTCACTCTCCAATAATAATTTTTGAAAAATGTTGTAAATGTGAAATCGCAGTAATTTGTGTTTAATAAAGTATCAAGCAATAATTTGCTCATACTTGATGTATCTGATAATTGAAATGTATATGTTGTACCTTCAATCCCTTGTGTCCATTGGAAATGAACATTCAAAGGTACTGAAACAGAGTTAGGTTCGGGATAAATTGGCGATGGTGTTATGACAGCTGATTGAAAAGTGAATGGTGTTGACCACAAACCGCTGTTTGAAGCATTATCAACTCTTACTCGCCAATAATATTGTGTCATACTCGATGGAAGTGTAACAACTTGCTCCGGTGAAGCAATTGAATCAATGTCTATTACAATTGAATTATTTTCAAAATCTTTACTTGTTGCTACTTGCACTCTATAATATATTGCATTGAAAACGCTATCCCACATAAGATTCACATTAATTGGAATGCATTTATCATCATTTTGCGGTTGAGTAAGTACGGGAGCAACATAAGGTGTTTTTAATGTTCGAATTTCTGAAAATAAAGTTTGGCAGGTATCTATTTCGTCAAACGGCGGTAATTTTGCTGCAACCATCCAATAATGACTAGTATTATTTGTTTTGCCGAAATTAGCTAATATTGTCGTATCTGTTGTTTGATATTCTGTATATACTCCAAAATCCTGTGTATCAGAAACTCTGATTATATAATAAAATGCATTTGGTATTGGGTGCCAATATAAATTTGTATTAAACGGAGGGCCAGATTCAAATATTGAACCACCTTTAGCATTATTTTCGGGAAATGCTAAACTGGGTCCATTCTGTACAGTCGTAAATTTAAATTCAATTCCAGATATAGAATCAGACCAACATCCATTTGCATATTGAAACGCTGTCCAATAATATGTGCCTGTGTTTTTTAATTGTATTTGGGTAGTCATCATTCCATTTGCAATTGTGGGTTTAGCGATTACTGTATCTATAGCATGAGTTGAAAAGTTACGATTTGTGGAAATAATAATTCGCAGAGAATCGACAGCTTGAAGATATGTTTCGACTGTAAAAGTGCTTAATAACGGAACACAACTTGTACTGACAGGTGATTTAGGTATGGTATAATCAGTAGTTGTTGTAAAAGTACGGGTAACAGAGCTGTCTTTACCACCACTTAATAATACAGCTCTAACCTTCCAATAATAAGTAGTGGATGGAAGTAATGACACATTAAATGTTCCAAGTGCATATGCTTCGGTAGAAATCAAATCATCTGATATCCAAGTGCTATCGGGATTGAAGACAGATGATAAAGAAAGAACAATATTATAATGATCCACATTAATTATACTATTCCAATCAAAATACGGGTTCAAATTCACACACGTTTGGTTATCAGTAGGTTCAACAAGTGTAATTGCTGAATAACTTTGCATTGTGAGAAAAGCAAGAAAAATAAAGGGTAGTATTATCTTCCCTAAATGAATACTTCGCATAATTGCCTCATTTTTATTAAATAATAATTTATTTTCATTTTAAATTTATCTTTTTTATTTTATATAAAGACAATAAAAATCAAAAAAAGTTACACTTTTTTGAAAATATTTAAGAATTTTTTTGAATATCTTTTAAAATACTCAAATCGTGTGCCAAATCAATTAAATTTCTTGTTGCTCCAATGTCGTTTTTAAAATAAGCTACATTAAATTTTTTATATTCGCTATCTTCTGCAAAATCAAGTAATTGAGAAAGCAAAATTTTAATCTCGACTAAGCTTACTTCAAATTCCCTTTTTAAATTATCTAATTGGAAAGAATCAGAAGAACGAGAAAGAATTTTGCTTAAATTCCAAAAAGATTTCCCCATAAAAATTAATGATTTGATAATTTCAAATTGGTCGTATGTTGCACCTATTTCCAAAATAATTGCCAAGTCATTTGACTTACGAAGATTATTTTCACTTACAAATTGCAAAAAATCAATAATCTTTTGAGTGTCTTCAGATATTTCCATAAAAAATTCCCAAAAATATATCTAGATTTAATATCTTACCGTTGCAAGCACAGAGAAGAATATGGTGTTCATTTCTGCTTCGCTTGGCAATGATAATCCTATTATATTCATAGGTATTAAACTGATTTCATAAATTTGTCCTATTGACGATTTAAATATAGCATTTAATGAAGGGAGCGATTGATTTTTACTACGATATTTATAAACAACGAATTCAAGGTTCCCCGCTTTAAATGTTGAAAACTTCCCAATTTGCGTAAGAGATCCCGACGCCTTTTTTCCACGCTTTTCAAATGAAGCATTCGCAAGCCCAATCAAATGTTGTTGATTATATATTTCATCAAGCATCTCATTTGAAGAATATCTAGAAATTACCAAGGATAATGTATAATCAGGATTTACTGCAATTACCATTACATCGCTTGGTGCGTTTTCTCCAAGATCTACAAAAAACCAATTTTTAGGAATAAAACTTATCATATCGCCATTCTCAGAACGTACCGGTTCTTCAGACATTTCTATTTGAGGACTTGGAATATATTGAATTTGTACCTCTTCTTTCTCTTTGGATGGTAATTTGACAATGAAACATCCTTGAATAAAAATAAGCGATGAGATTAATAAAATAAATATAATTGTTATTAAAAATTGTTTATGCATTCTACCACTTTTCAATATGTAAAGAACCCGGTTCATTTGTCTTATGCAGGGTATACCCTTTCTCAAAAAGTATATTTGAAATAGTTGCTACCATATTAGGATTGCCACATAAAAAGAAATGTGTTTTCTCGGGATTAATTTCGATTCCAGCTTTGCTTTCCAATAATCCACTTTCCAAATGCTCTTCAATAAATCCTCTCAAACCTGTCCAACTTTCATCTGCTTTTAGTAAAGTTGGAAAATAATAGAAATTCTTGAAGACGTTTTGTATAAATGTCAGCTCGCTATAATAGCCTAAATCCCATTGATATGAAGCTCCGTGAATTACAGCCATTTTTATGTTTTGATGTTCAGCAATATGCGAACGGAGAAAGCTTATATAAGGTGCAAGACCCGTACCTGTTGCAACCATCGCAATGTTTACACCCTCCGGTACATCGTGTAATGAAAATACACCAATGATTTTATTGCTCACCCATAACCTGTCCCCAAGTGCCAAATTGAATAATCTCGGCGTTAACTGTCCCGATTTAACTTGACTGATATAAAATTCAAAATCATTTATTTCATTATTTGCAGAAGCAATTGAATAAGGCCGCTTTATCATTACATCATCCTCAATCTGTTTCAGGGGTACAATAGAATTTTCTGAACGGGGTTCCTTCCCTAATAATCCAATTGATGTATATTGACCTGCTTTAAATTCGTTTCGAGGTTCATCGGTTCGTACCCTTAAAATCATCAAATCAGGGGTTAATAATATTTTCCCTACTACTGTTGCATTATATTCTTTTTCGTTGCTCATTTCTCTTTTTTGTTAAAATTGAAATTAATAAATTTGCAAATTAAAAATTATTTTGAAAATATTTAGTAAATTAGTCATTTATAGAAAACTATATTTATATAAATGATAAAAAATAATCCAAATATTGCAATATATCCAGGCACATTTGACCCAATTACCAATGGCCATATTGATGTAATCGAACGAGCAAGCGAATTATTTGATAAGGTTTATGTAGTAATTGCAATCAATCCTAATAAATCTACTCTATTTTCAGAAGATGAGCGAATAGAAATGGCAAAAGTTAGCTTAGAGTATATTTCTAATGTAATTGTTGAAAGCTACCACGGCCTTACTGTTGATTATGCAAAAAAAGTGAATGCAAGCACAATCATCCGTGGTATTCGCGCAGTGAGCGATTTTGAATATGAATTCCAGATTGCGCTTATGAATCGCAAAATCCAACCTGAGCTTCACACGATTTTTTTATTACCAAATGAGAAATATACTTATTTAAATTCAAGCATCATTCGCGAAATTGCAGGATATGGTCAAGATGTGAGCGATTTTGTTCCCAAAATTGTGCAGGATAAATTAAAAGCAAAATTTGCAACTGAGTAGAGGTGCAATATTTCGAACCCCTATTAATATTTTTAATTCCTTCTAAATATTTAATTTTGCAATATATCAATTTTATTTCAAGATTGATTAACTTAATAATCAAAAATATTTCCAAAGGAATAAATATGTCAGAAAAAAGCCTTTCCCAACTACATAAAATATCCATTAAATCTTACACATTGGCTGTATTAATATTATTATCAATTATTCCATACTTACTTTTTTCACAAGGAAAATCATTAGATTTTTTTTTGGAGCAAGGACTTGCAAATAGCCCGTTGTTAAAAGATTTACATAATCAGATAAATACGCAATCGATTGATAGCTTATTAATTATCGCACAAAGCAAGCCTTATCTTGGATTTAATACATCGCTTTATTATGCTCCAATAATTAAAGGATATGGCTATAATGATGCAGTAACTAACATTAATACAATAACCTCTCAATTAGTATTAATTAAACCAATCTTTGACGAATTTGCTGATAATGCGCAGTTTGCTAGAGTAAGAACAAAAAAAGAATCACTTAAAGTTAATGAAAAAATATCTCAAAAGGATTTAAAAAAGATAATAACATCTCAGTATCTTTCTGTGTGCGCTATTTGGTCGGAAATTGGAGTTAATAAAGCTTTGCTAAATTCAATGAATGACGAAGGAGAGATTCTTAAGCGATTGGTTGAAAAGGGATTATATAAACAGGTTGATTATTTATCCTTTCAAGTGGAACAAAAAAATCAAGAATTGCTTCTGCAAGATTTGGATATGCAATATCGAAAGGAATATTCAGCATTGAATTTGCTTTGCGGATTGCAAGATACCTCGTATAACGAATTATCTATGCCCGAAATAAAGCAAATCACAAATCAAAAAATTGAAAATTCCCCGTTATTTATTCAATTCAGAATGGATAGCCTAAGAATTCAAAGTGAAAAAACAATTATTGATGCAAATTATAAACCTCTTGTATTTTGGACATTAGATGCAGGGTTGCTGAATGTTGTTCCTAATGATTTAAAAAAGAATTTTGGATTCAGTCTGGGACTTACTTTTACACTACCGATTTATGATGGAGGACAACGTGGTTTGAATTATCAAAAGCTTGATATTGCAGAGCAAACAAGAAAGGGATATTTTGATTATTTTAAATCTCAATATTATATGCAACTGCAAGAATTAAATGATGAATTAACAAAAACGGAAAACATTTTGCAATCTGCAAAACAGCAGCAGAAATTACTCGAAACAATTATTGAACAGAATAACAATTTATTAAATTCTGGCGCCATTTCAATAGTGGATTTTATTATGTCAATACGAAATTATATTGCAATTAATTACAATATAAATCAATATCAGATAAGAAGATTACAAATTATAAATGAAATCAATTATTTAAGTGAAGAATAAAAAAAGCCGAATAATATATTCGCCTTCTCCTCTGTGGGCCCGGAGGGACTTGGACCCCCGACCGACGGATTATGAGTCCGTTGCTCTAACCAACTGAGCTACAGGCCCCTTTATTGAAATTTCTTAAATTTCAAAAATTTTAGATTACAAAATTATGAAAAAATTCTTTATTATTTACTTAAAAATATAAATCTCTTTCTCCTTTTTCTATGCGCGATAAATATTTCATTGTCGTATTCCTTACATTTTCCGTTGGAATACCATTTAATTCCTTTTCTATTAGCGCTTCGCCAAGCGTCTTTGTTTCGGGATTTGCATAATCAACTAAATATTCCTTCAAAGTTGTCAATGCGTTAGGCAAACAAAAGAGTTTAATTAATCCAGGTTTTGCTAAATCCATAAAATCTTGGCCCACACGACCTAATCTGTAGCAAGCTGTACAAAATGATGGGATATAGCCTTGTTTAATTACGCCTTCAATTACCTCTCCCGAGCTACGCGAATCGTTTAATGTAAATTGCGAATCATCAGTTGTCTCGTCAAATGCCTGCTTATAACCGCCAGGGGAGGTTCGTGATCCAGCTGATATTTGGGAAATACCTAAATCAAAAAGCTGCATTCTAAGCTCTGCACTTTCCCGAGTAGATAAAATCATACCAGTGTATGGAACAGACATCCTCAAAATTGCTACTAATTTTTTGAAATTCTCATCGCTAACCTCATTAGGAATATGCATTGCCGCAGGAGCACCAACTGCAGGGCGGATACGTGGAATTGAAATTGTGTGAGGTCCTGTGCCAAATTCTTTATCTAAATGCTGCGCGTGAGTGACAAGTGACAATACTTCAAATCTATAGTCTGTTAACCCAAATAATGCGCCAATTCCAACATCGTGCATTCCATTTGCAAGTGCTCTATCCATTGTATAAAGTCGCCATTTGTAATTTGCTTTCCTTCCTGATGGATGCATAACTTTATATACCTCAGGATGATACGTTTCTTGAAATAATGTATATGTGCCAATTTTTATATCTTTTAACACGTTAAATTCTTCTTCCGATAACGCTTGAATTTCAATATTTATTCTGCGTATTTGACTCCCTTTTGAATCTTTTACAGAATATGCCGCTTCAATTGCTTTATAAAAATAATCCAAATCGCTCATCTTATGGTCTTCACCCATAAGCATCAAAATTCGTTTATGCCCTTGCTCCAATATTGCAAGAACTTCCTCTTTTACTTCATCAAGTGTGAGAGCTTTTCGCTCAATTTCTTTATTTGCTAATCTAAATCCACAATATAAGCAATTATTTGCGCAATAATTTGCTACATATAATGGTGCAAAAAGAACAAGCCTTTTACCATAGATTTCATCTTTTATTTTATGTGCAGTCGCATATAATTTTTCAAGATTTTCTTTATCATTAACGTTTAAAAGAGTTGCAATATCCACTAAGTCCAATCCTTTAAGTTCCATTGCCTTAGCAAGGATTTCATCTACTTCTTTTGAATCAGGATTTGGATTGCGTTCAATTAATAATTGAATTGCATTTTCATCAATAAATGTTTTTTCTGGAATTGTAACAGGTTTCATTATTAAAAAAATATAACAATTTATATTGACGAAACAATTATTAAAAATATATATACCCATATATGTTTATAAAATAATACACATATAAAATTGTCTTAATAATTATGTTCGAATATTTTTCTAATAATGAAGATAATTATGAATTCTATGAGGATCCTGAGTGGGAATTGGTTTATACAACAAATCGTGAAATAGTTGCTGAAATGTATAAAGCAAATCTCGAAGGAGCAGGCATCCCCGTGAGTATTCTCTCACAAGTAGATTCAACACGAATGCTCACTGTTGGCAATCTTGCAATTGTGAAAATATATGTCCCAAAACAATTTTTTAATTCCGCAAAAGAAATAATAGATGCAATCAACCAAGATTCAAAATATATTTCATAAATTATTTAAATTTAATAATAAAAAGAGTAAAAAAACGCAATTTAGAGAAAATTCAGATGTTATTTCAAGCAATGATTTTAAACAAATTCAATTAGTTATCGAAAAAGATGTAAAACCATATATAAAATCTCACGGTGGCAAAATTACTTTATTAAAAGTCGAAGATAATTGTGTCTATATAAATCTTGATGGTGCTTGTAGAAATTGTTCTGCAATTCAACTAACGATGAAAGGATTTATAGAGCGAATAATAAAAGAAAAATTCCCCGAGATAAAAGAAGTAATTTTGAAAAAAAGAAAATAGTATGTTTGTCGAAACACTTGCGAAACTCGATTATTCCCTCCGCTCGATCACAACAAAACTTCCTCCATCTTGCATAATTCATATATATTCTTATGGTCGGCGATGGTTTTTAAATAGATTATATAATTCTCCTCCAAAAGAGAAAATTTCAATTCCTGAAAAATATCGTCAAAAAATTTTTGGTATAGAATTTCAATCTCCAATTTTCAATGCAGCAGGCATTTTTAAAGAGGGAAATGGTTATGAACTTGCTTACCGACAAGGTGCGGGAGCATTTTTGATTGGTACGGTAACTCCAAATTATCGGAAAGGCAATCGCAAAAATAGCTTTTATTTGCCGTTTATTCCACTACCTAATTCAGGCACAGCGTTGAATTGGCTGGGGCTTCCTAATACTGGTTTTGATGAAGTCGCTAATCGTGTGCAACATATTGAGAAACATACGGGATGCCCAATTGGTGTAAGCATTGCTGCCGACCCAATTGCAAAAGGATTAGATGCTTTGCAGGGTGTTCTTCGTGGTTTTGAGATTTTTAGCAATACACAAGCTGATTTCATTGAATTGAACGAAAGCTGTCCTAACGTTCCCCACGAACATTCGCAAAATTCTAATTCAATTATAGATGAAAAGCTTATTGAACGCCTTGAATGGATTAGTTCTAATTTTTTGAAAAAAAAATCACGGCTTTTGCCTGTAATTGTAAAATTTTCTGTGGATACAAATTATGAGCAAGTACCCGAACTCGTTCGATTATTGGTAGATCTTGGATATGATGGCATTAATTTTGGAAACACTTCGACTGATTATGAATATTATTCTCAATTTCTGAAAGGTAGAGAAAAAAGTAATTTCCAATATTTTACGCAAAAATTTGGTGGCGGATTCAGCGGCGAATTGCTGAAAAATCGATCGCTTGAATTATGTAAAATTGCAAAGCAATCGCTTACTGAACTCTATCCAAAAGATGAATTTATAGTTATTAGGACAGGTGGTATATCAACAAAAGAAGATTTTAAAGCTTCACTAGAAAATTCAATATCGCTAAATCAATGGTTTTCGGGATATTTTGAGAATTTTGCAAAATATGGACATAATCTTTATGCAAAGATTTTATCATAATTATATTTAGCAAAAGAGATTACTATTTAATTTGTTCAAGTAGCGAAATCATTTCTATTGCGGACATTGCTGCTTCAAATCCTTTATTGCCCTGCTTTACACCTGCACGGTCGATTGCTTGCTCAATATTATCAGTTGTTTGCACACCAAAAATCACAGGAACACCTGTTTGTAAGTTAATTTGTGCAATACCTTTAGCAACTTCGCTTGCAATATAATCGAAATGTGGTGTTTCGCCACGTATTATAACGCCAAGAGATATAATAGCATCATAATTTTTGCTTTCCGCAAATTTCTGTGCAATTAATGGAATTTCATAAGCCCCAGGTGTATATGCAATTGTAATATTATCATCCAATACATTATGGCGATGCAGTGCGTCGAGCGCCCCATCAAGCAATTTGGTCGTGATAAAATGATTGAAACGCGATACTACTATTGCAAATCGCTTATTTTCTGCTTGGAATTGACCTTCAATAATTTTTGCCATTATTTAAACTTTATTAATTATAGAATTCAAAATTAATAAAATTAATACAATTAATTTTTGATATTAATAAATCGATATTCATTTGATTTATTGTAATTTTAAAAATTTTATATTTAGCAATTGCTATTCAATCTATTAAATTTGTTAGATATTTTAAATTATATATAAATTTTTGAATGGCAATATTTTTTGAATAATTACTTTTATTTTTATGGCTGATATATTAAAAGCAATAATTCTCGGTATAGTCGAAGGATTTACTGAATTTCTCCCAATATCATCCACAGGGCATTTGATTTTGGTGAATCAATTTATCGGTTTCCCAGGGGAATTTGAAAAAACATTCGATATTGTAATTCAATTTGGGGCAATACTTGCAATTATTGTTCTTTATTGGAATAGATTAAATCCCTTCATTGGAGACCAAACCAAAAAAAATGAAACTCTCGATTTGTGGAAAAAAATAATAGTGGCGCTTATTCCTGCAATTTTAATTGGCGGGACACTTGGCGGTATAGTCGAAGAAAAGCTTTTCAATCCTTACGTTGTTGCAACTGCGTTATTGATTGGTGGCATTATACTTTTAATTATTGAATCAACGCAAAGAAAAACAAAAATTCATTCAATTACAGAATTAAGTTATTCGACAGCTTTAGCAATAGGATTTATCCAAACACTTGCAATGATACCTGGGACCTCTCGTTCTGCTGCCACGATAATAGGTGCAATGTTGTTGGGATGCTCACGGGTTTTATCTGCCGAATTTTCATTCTTCCTTGCTATTCCCACAATGCTTGCAGCATCAGTTTATTCATTGTATAAAGACGGTATGCATCTTACGGGCAATGAATATTTCACACTTGGAGTAGGATTTATAGTTTCGTTTATTGTGGCATATTTTGTGGTTGAAGGATTTATGAAATTTATTAGTACAAAAGATTTCAAGGTCTTTGGCTGGTATAGAATTGTGCTTGGAATCGTAGTACTTTTATTCTTCCTTTTATAATTCGGAAAATATAGTTATTTTTGTTATATAAATATTCAAAAATATATGGATTTCAAAGAAGCGGATTTACCAGGAATTGGCAAAAAATTCACCGTGAAAACATCATTCAATCAGATTCTGCGCATAATTATACATTTTACAGGGAAGCGCGAAATTTTTATTTATGAAAATGAAGATGAAGATGCAATATATGACCTTGAGTTAAGCGATGATGATGCAAATTTGATTGGCTCAATTTTAATGGGCACTTATTTCAAACCCGAACAAGAGAAGCAAAAGGAATTTATTTTATCAAAATTATCAATTGAGTGGGTAGAAGTTCCCAAAAATAATAAGCTCGCGAATTATTCGATTCTGGATAATCAAATTCGGAAGCGAACAGGTGTGACAATAATTGCAATAATTCGTGGGCAAGATATAATTCTTAATCTCGAACCTACCGAGATCATTCGAGCTGGTGATACTTTGGTCATTGTTGGCACAAGCGATAAAACTGAGCAATTTAAAAAAGAATTCGATTTGAATGAATGAAATAAACTTAATACTCATTCTTGGTATTTCAGGGATAGTTCTATTTTTAGCCAATTCATTAAGCAAGCTAATAAAGTTGCCTGTAATTCTATTCTATATGCTTGCAGGCATTGCTGTTTCCTTTTTTATAAATATAGAACAAATTTCTGGATCAATTTTTCAATTTGGCTTAATTATTATTTTCTTCTATATTGGAATGGATTTCAATTTAGAAAAAATATTTACATCATCAAAAAAGATATATAAAACCGTGTTAATTGATATATTTTTGAACTTTATTTTAATTTATATAATATTTTCCTTACTTGGTTTTAATTTCCTAACATCATTTGCAATAGCGGGTATTGCTTATGCAAGTTCATCAGCAATTGCAACAAAGATTATCATTGACAATAAACGAATTGTTAATCCCGAGACTGATTTTATATTATCATTAATGGTTTTTGAAGATATTTTAGCCCCGATTTTGCTTGCACTTATTACTGGTTTTTCAGCTAATTCCGACCTTTCTTTGGTAAGCATTTTAAAAATATTATTAAGAATTATAACTTCATTTGCTTTAATTATAGTAATTTCAAAGCTATTTGCAAAAAAATTGGCCAATTTCATTACCCATTATATATCTGATGAAATCATCGTCCTTTTTGTAATTGGCGGAATGATGCTTTTGGCAGGATTAACTCATCATTTTCATCTTTCTGAAGCAATAGGGGGATTCTTATTTGGAATATTTATAGCAGAAACAGGAAAATCTTTTGAATTTGAACGGATGCTTTTGCCTGTTCGTGATTTCATTATAGCATTATTCTTTTTGACTTTTGGTGCTGTTGTTGCTGCAAAAGAAAATTTTGATTTAGCATTCTTATACCCATTAATCATTCTTTTATGTGCTTCTATCGTTGGCAAGTTCCTAACAGGATATTTTGGTGGGAAACTTTGGGGGCTATCAAATCGCCGCTCTTTGATTGCAGGATTAAGTTTAATCCCCCGAGGGGAATTCTCAATAGCAATATTAAATCAAATCCCCCTTGCACTTTATCCATTTGCTGCATTATTTATTTTAATTATATCTATAATTGGCACAATTGTATCTTCCTTTGCCGAAAAAATCGTGAAGAAGAAAAAAAAGGTATAAATGCAGATACAAAATTTTGAACTTCTTTAAATATATTGTTAAAGCTTCCTCACCGAGACATTATCATTTTAATTATTTTAATTAATAAATTTATCTTATTGCAATTATTCTTTTCTTAAAAACTCATAATTTTGTAATTTTGAATTAATTAGAATGTATATTTTTGATAATTTAATAGCAAATGTTGGAGGATTCAATTGAGAAAAGTTCTTGGAAGAATAATATTAGTTGTGGTGACTATTATTGCAGCAATTGCAATGCTTTTCCCCACCTATCGCGCTTATCAATTGGAAAAAATTCACAATCAATATGTCACGCGAGCAAAACACGCCAAAACCCCTGCTGATTCTCTTGCCATAATGGAGGCGTTCAAAAAATCTTATGGCCCTTCATATCAATCGGCAAAGAAATCTCAATTGAAACTGGGACTTGATTTACGTGGTGGTATGTATGTGACCCTTGAGGTTGATGTTCCGAAGTTGATTGAGGAAAGCGCCTCGAAAGAAACTATTGATGAAACTTTTGAGGAAGTAATTGCAAAAACAAAGCAAGAAGCTGCAAGTACTGGTGGTGATGTAATTGATATTTTTGTAAAAAATTTCAATCAAATTGCGCGACCAAGAGGGAAATCCCTAATTTCATATTTTGATTTTGGGAATATCCGCGATTTAACTGATGACAAAATTATAGACAAGTTACGCGAGGACCAAAAGAATGCAATCGACCAGGCACTCGAGGTTATCCGCACACGTATTGACCAATATGGTGTTGCTGAACCTACAATTCAGAAGCAAGGCTCGAGCCGAATTGTATTGGAATTACCTGGGGTATCAAATACCGAAGAAATGAAAAGCTTGCTTCAAACTACCGCAAGATTGGAATTTAAACTTGTAAAAAATAACAAGCAAATTGTAGAATTCTTCTATCGCGTAGATGAATTCCTAAAAGCTCATAAAGCGGGTACAATATCAGCAGACACAATGGCAACAGCTCAACCGCTAGCACAGGAAAAAGCCGATACTTTAAAACAAAAAAGCGATTCAACAAAAATAGCTGCTGATACGACAAAAATAACTGATACAACAAATCCCTATGCAGGATTAACACAAGAGGAGGCAAGCCGCCGATATATTGAGGATCATCCTTTTACGCGTCTTTTTGCTACTTATTATACAAATCCACAGCAACCTAACGGACAAACCGTCCCCGTATATTATACACAAAGCAATTTCCCTGAAGGAGAATATATATTTCGAATCTTAGAAGATTCAATTCCTAAAATGCAAGAAATTTTAAGCAGACCTGAAATAAAATCTATGATGCCAGCAGAACTTGAAATTGCATTTGACGCAAAACCCGAGCAAACAAAGCAAGCCGAAGTCAAAATTTATGGGTTTTATGCATTAAAGAAAGACCCCGAACTTACAGGTGATGTCATTACAGATGCTCGCGCAACGTTTGACCCAACAAATAATGCTCCAATGGTATCAATGACAATGAATTCAGAAGGAGCAGAACGATGGGCAACAATCACAGGTGCAAATCTGAAAAAGCGTATTGCAATCGTGCTTGACGGTCGTGTTTATTCAGCTCCAGTTGTCCAATCGAAAATCACAGGCGGAAGCTCGCAAATTACAGGCATGGCAAATACCGAAGAAGCACACCTGCTAGAAATTGTTCTGAAAGCAGGAGCTCTAAAAGCACCTGTTGAAATAATAGAGGAAAGGATTGTAGGCCCATCGCTTGGAGAGGATTCTATTCGATATGGAATTACTGCAAGTATCCTTGCTGCAATAGTAGTTGTACTATTTATGGCTTTATATTATCACGAAGCTGGACTTGTCGCAGATTTCGCTGTAATTTTAAATATAACTTTAATTCTTGGTGTATTGGCGTCATTAGGAGGTACACTATCGCTTCCGGGCTTAGCTGGTATTATTCTAACGCTTGGTATGGCCGTCGATGCGAATGTGCTTATTTATGAGCGGACGCGTGAAGAGCTTTCCAAAGGTAGAAGTCTCAAATCTGCTATTGATGAAGGCTTTAGCAAGGCTTTAAGCGCTATTATTGACTCAAATGTTACAACATTTATAACAGGTTTGATTTTGTATTTTCTTGGCAGCGGTCCTATTAAAGGATTCGCTTTAACACTGATGATTGGTATAATAGGAACATTATTCACAGCTATTTTAATCTCCCGCTCTTTAATTGAAATTGCTATTCAATCAGGATGGAAAAACTTTAGCTTTGGTCAGAAAAAATCATTTTCAAGTATATAATAAAGGTAAAATAAATGCAATTTTTTGGAAAAACAAAAATAGATTTCGTAAGCTCAAGAGGATTTTGGATCAAATTTTCAATATCTATTATTATTATAGGTTTGATTTTAGCTTTCATAGTCCCCCCAAAATTTGGTATAGATTATACAGGTGGAACCGAAATAGCATTGGGATTTAGTAAAAAAATTCAAACAGCACAATTGCGTGCATCTGTTGAAAAAATTGGTTATAAGAACGCAGAAATTAAATCTTATGGCGAAGAAAATCAATTTTTAATCAGGGTTCAGGATTTTGGTGATGTGCAAACAAAATTGCTTACTGAATTAAAAAATGATTATCCAAATAACGATATTACAGTCCTGAAAGTTGATAAAATTGGTGCAAAAATTGGTTCTGAGATGCGTACAGGCGCAATCATTGCTGTTATTCTTGCATGGATTGCTATGCTAATATATATTGGTTTCCGTTTTGAATTCGTTTTTGGTATGGGCGCTATTCTTGCACTTATTCATGATGTGTTTGTGGTTATTGCGTTTATTGTGATATTCAATGCACTTGGAATAATGGATCTTGAAGTGACTCAAAATATTCTTGCAGCCATTTTAACTGTTATTGGATATTCTATGAATGATACGGTGATTATTTTTGATAGAGTTAGAGAAAATCGTGATTTGCATAAGGGTATGAATTTTATCAAATTGGTAAATATGAGTATCAATGAAACATTAAGTAGAACTGTAAATACTGTGCTTACAGTTGTTCTAACTTTAACTATACTTTTGATTTTTGGTGGTCCTGTGCTTGAAGGATTTGCGTTTTGTATGCTTGTGGGTATTCTAACAGGTACTTATTCATCAATATATATTGCGACAAACTTTGTGATTTGGTATATGGAGAAAATTCAGAAGCAAGACCTCGAAACAGGGTGGCGTGAGGATAAATTAAAAGAAAAGCAATTAAAAGCAAGTCTTGCAAAATGAGTGACAATTTCTCGAATTTAGAAATAATTGATTCAAACAGGGGCATTGCAGCGATGCAAGCCCCTAAGAATTTATTAGGTGGCGAAAGCAATTTCGAGTTATCTAAAATCATTGATGGATTAAATAATCAAACGATACATATATTTGCTCTTGACCTGAGCAATGTTGCTGCTATTAATAGCTCGGGACTTGGAAGCTTGATTGCAGCACATCGCATTCTCACTGCAAAAAACATTCAATTTATCCTAATAAATCCCTCTAATAAAGTTCGGGAAATTCTATCCATTACACATTTAGATAAAGTATTCAATTTTGCAAATGATTATTCTGCACTATAATAATACTTTTTCTTTCAACTATTTTCAATATATTGAATTTTTATTTAAATTATAAATACATAATATTATGGCTGTTACAGTAATTTTAGGAACACAATGGGGAGACGAGGGTAAAGGCAAAATTGTCGATCTTCTCAGTGATAATTATGATATAGTAGCGCGTTATCAAGGTGGTGCCAATGCTGGCCATACAGTTGTTATTAATGGGAAAAAATTTATCTTGCACCTTATTCCATCGGGAATATTGCATCCAAATACAGTATGCGTAATTGGTAATGGCACAGTGATTGACCCCGACGCTTTAATTAATGAAATAAATATGCTTGAACAGGAGGGAATTCACGTAAAAAATCGTTTACTCATATCTCATAAGGCTCATCTAATTATGCCATATCATAAGTTGCTCGATACACTTTCTGAATCCACTCGTTCGCAAAAAGCTATTGGCACAACGGGTAGAGGAATAGGTCCGGCGTATATAGATAAATTTAGCCGTGTTGGCATTCGCATTGTCGATTTGCTTAATAAAGAAGATTTTGCAGCAAAATTGCGATTTAATTTAAATGAAAAAAATAATATTCTTAAAGCGTTATATCACACCGAAGAATTGAATATCGATGAGATAATTGATAAATATTTGGAATTCGATAAAATTATTGACCCCTATATAAAGGACACAACGACATATTTGAATCAAGCAATTGCTGATAGCAAAAGCATCCTTGCTGAGGGAGCTCAAGGTGCAATGCTTGACGTCGATCACGGCACATATCCCTTTGTGACAAGTTCAAATCCAACCGTCGGAGGTGCATGCACAGGACTTGGAATACCCCCAACAGCAATAAATAGAATTATTGGTGTGGTAAAAGCATATTCCACACGCGTTGGTAATGGCCCCTTCCCAACAGAACAGAACAATTCAGATGGCGATATGTTGAGAAAATACGGCGATGAATTTGGTTCAACCACAGGCAGACCGCGGCGTTGTGGATGGCTCGATTTATTTGCTTTAAAGTATTCAGCAATGATTAATGGCTTTGAGGAAATTGCTATTACAAAAATCGATGTCTTGACAAATTTCGACAAAATCAAAATTTGCACAGGATATAAATATCAAGGAAAGGAATTGAAAACATTTCCTGCTGATAATCAAACACTCGACCAAGTCGAGTGCCAATATACCGAGCTTCCATCCTGGAAATCCATTCCAAAAAATGCAAAGGTATTTAGTGATTTGCCATTAGAAATGAAAAAATATGTCGAATTTATTGAGCAATATCTTGGCAGGCGTGTTTGCCTGATTTCTACTGGCCCCGGCAGGGATGAAATAGTAAAAGTGTGAAGTGTAAAGTGTAAAGGGTAAAAAGTAAAAAGTAAAAAGTAAAATTGATAATGAGCCACAACTTAATTTGTTGGTTTATATCAAAAACAGGGATGCCTATACCACATTCTTATTTAGCGTATTCCAAAACTGTTCGTATCATTTCTTTGGTATATATGCCATTTGTTCCAAATTTTTTAGCAATTTCATAAAGATTATCAACTAAATACGGTATATCTTGCTCGGGAATATTGCCCTGGGAAAGAGTCACAGGTGTTCCAATTTTTTGGTACCATTGCTTGAGTGCTTCAATTCCGTTATCTGCACCCTCAATATTAAATACATTTTTTGCAAAGCGTTCTAAACGCTCGGGATAATATTGCTTTTGCCATCGCATCCAAGCAGGTACTACAATTGATAAACCTGCACCGTGTGCAATATTATATTCTGCCGAAAGCTTATGCTCGATAAAATGTGTATCCGTCCGATTATTTTCAACTCCACAGAATGTTGAGAAATTCAAAGCTTGTGTGGCTGACCATGCAAATTCCGCTCGCGCATTATAATTTCTTGGATTATTCAGTAAAATATTGGTTGTGCGAATGACCGTTCGTAAAATATTTTCGATATATCCCGCATTATATTGTGGCAGATATGTTGCAGAGAAATATAAATCAAGGCAATGCGCAAATATATCCGCCGCAGAATATGCTAAATAATTATTTGGCACAGTTGCTTGCAATTCTGGATTTATTACTGATACGGTTGGATAAAGCGCACGACCGTGCATCCCGAATTTTTCCTTTGTCTTTTCATTTGTAATGACAGCAAAATTATTCATCTCGCTACCCGTAGCTGAAAGTGTCATTATATCAAATATCTTCAAAGAATCGTTTGCGACAGCTTTACCAATAAAGAAATCCCACATATCGCCGCTATACTTGACACCTGCCGCAATTGCCTTCGCTGAATCAAGCACTGACCCACCGCCAACAGCAAGCACTGCTTCAACATTATTCGATTTTGCTAATTCTATGCCTTCATTGACCTTACTCAATACAGGATTGCTTTGTACACCACCCAGAGGAGTATATTTAATATTATATTCTGCAAGCGATTTTGCAACTTTATCAAAAAGCCCGTTTTGCTTAATTCGTTCCGAACCATAAACGAGCAATAGATTTGAAACGCCATATTGGGATATATATTTCCCGATATTATTTTCTTTTCCGCGTCCGAACTCAATTCGCGTTGGATTATAATAAGAGAAATTATTCATAGATAAAATAATTTAAAAATAATATTATAAAATAATAAGACGGAATCCTCCGCCTTAAAATTTAAATTGAAGAAATAAGACAGAAATCTCCTCCTTAAAATAAAACAGGTAAAACAATATTAACTTTCATCAGTATCCAAAATTCTATCCAGCATATATTTTATAATAATTCAATGTATGATGTATTAACGTTTATGGGTGGGTAAATTTAATTCATTCCAGAAAATCAAGTATCACCCATCCCGCTCCAATGTGGTTTGTTAGAGTGTAAGTCCTTGTGACATATCCATCTTTTCTAAATTTAATGTAATAAATTTTCTTCGATTCCAAGATTTTTATAATAATATTTAGGAAAAAATGCAAATTTAAATAAAAATCAAAATAAAATTATCAGAAAAATTGAAAATTTATTTTTATGGATTATGTTATATGTGTACCAAAAGCACTCTTGCAGGTTGCTTAAGCCACCTGTTGCAATTGGGCAAGAATATGCAACTGAGGGCTTCAGCCTTCTGCTTTGAATTGACATCCCCCTGTCCCCTTTTTTAAGGGTGAATTCTGCACCAGGATGGTGCAGGCACATATAATGATAAAAATAATCAATATTTTTTTAGAAACTAAACTTTTCGATCAAATTGACGATAAATATAATTGAGGAAAAAAGTTGGTAGGACGCCCAATAAAATTTTAATGGATTAAATATAACTTACAAGGAGGTTAATTATGCCAACTGTATTTTCAAACGAATCGAAAATTCGACAGAATCTTCCGGCGATGAACGCATACAATGCGTTAATAGCAATGAATAATGAAATTGCGACACACCAACTACGCCTTTCAACAGGTAAGAGGATCAATTCCGCTTCCGACGATGTTGCGGGATATATTACATCTCGATCATTAAATGCAAGAAATCAGATGTTAAAAGCATCTCAAAATGCTGTTGGAGAAGCAAAGAACGTTACTGCATTAACCCAGGATGCATTGGATAATATCAGTGGATTGCTGACAAAAATCAAGGAGATGGCAGCAACCGCAGCTAGCGGTGCATTAGGTACTGATGAAAAAGTTGCCCTTGCAAAAGCTGCGTACCGCTTAACAGAACAAATCCAAACCGTCGTAGATGCAACTGTGTTTGGTGGCAAGCAATTGCTTGATGGAACATTCTCAGGTGAATGGACAATTGGTTTCAAAGCAAATAATGCTTTGCTGACAATGGAAATTGACCTGCAAAATAATGCTACAGCCGCTACTAAATTCAATGTGGCTGCACCGTTCAATCTGATAGCGACAGGAACATCATTGTCATTTGCAGGTGTCTCGGGCCTTAGCTTAGCATCTTTAAATGATGTATCATCCTCAAACTTAGGAATATTTAGTTATACACAAGTTAGTGCAACACTTACAAGTATTCAAATTGCATTGGATAATGTTAATAAAGTTGCTTCCTATCTTGGTGGTATCGAAAACCGTTTGACATCTCAGGAAGATTTGATTCGGTCAGAAATTACTAACTATACAGCGGCTATCTCGAGAATCGAAGATGCAGATGTTGCTCAAGAGCAAATGAACTTAATTAAAGCTCAATTCTTACAGCAAACATCATTGATATCTTTGTCTCAAGCAAATCAAAATCCTACAGCATTCCTGCAATTATTTAGATAATAGATCGTGAATATTTGCAAGTGATTAGGCAATCTCTAAATTTAAAACACCCTTACTTCTCTAAAAAAGTAAGGG
>DAOTPH010000006.1:0-22227 GCA_035451765.1 Bacteroidota bacterium
AGAATCGAAGTAAATTGAACCGCTTTCCGAAAAATATCTATCAAAAAAATTATAAAGCTTATCAAAAAGTTCATCGCGGAAGTCAGGAAATCGTTTTAAAGCATTATCAATATCCTTTTTCAGATTAGATTTAATTTTGCCATAATAATTTGATTTGATTTTCATCAAATTAATAAAGCCACCCTCTCCCTCTATTTTAGCACCAATAAAGACATCTTGCAATCTATTATAAAATTTTTGCTCTTTATTCATAATATTTAATTTTGGAAAATACTTTTTATAAGAAAGATAAAAAATACAAAAATAAAGAAAAAAGTATTGTTTATTTTCTCAAAAACACAAATTTTTGTAAATTTTATTTATTTTCTATTCGTCTTTCTTTTGTTTTATTATTCAAAAAATTTCATTTAACAATGGATTTATTGCTCACAATATTTTATTTTGTCATTGTTCTCTCAATTCTTGTTGTTGTTCATGAATTTGGCCACTTCATTTCAGCAAAAATGTTTGGAATCCGTGCAGAGATTTTCTCCGTTGGTATGGGAACGCGATTATTTGGCTACCATAAGAAAACAGGATTTACATTTGGGAATTTGCCACCGGATTATGACTATGGTGATTATACAGATTATAGATTGGCATTGCTTCCCTTAGGCGGCTATGTGAAAATAGCGGGTATGATTGATGAAAGTATGGACAAAGATTTTCTGGATAAACCCCCACAACCCTGGGAATTCCGCTCAAAAAAAGGATGGCAAAAGTTCATCGTTTTAATTGCAGGCGTGACAATGAATTTCCTGCTTGCAGTTGTAATTTTTGCATTAGTTTCCTTTATAAACGGTGCATCATTTGTCAAAACAACTCAAATTGGATGGGTTGCACCAAATTCAATATCTGAAAGAATTGGTTTCCAAAAAAATGATAAAATCCTCGAGATAAATGGCAGGCAAATGCATTCCTGGAACGATATACTTGAGAACCTAACGTTTGAAGATATGGGAAAAGAAAAAACAATCAAGGTAGAACGAGCAGGAAACATTGTGATATTAAATGCAAGCGGAAAAGAAATACTACGTGTTCTTGCTGATAAAAAAGATTTAGGATTAGAACCACCATTTCAAAAAGTATATTTCCAAAATGTTGAAACAATAAAACCAGCGGGTATAGCAGGCTTGAAAAAAGGCGATACTGTTGTTGCAATAAATGGAGAAACCGTCAGCGGTGTTATACAATTTTCAAGTACCATAAAGGCGAATAAAGAAAAGCCACTTACATTAACAGTAAAAAGAGGGAATGATTTTGTAAATATTACAGTTACACCAAATTCTGATGGAATGATTGGTGTTATGCTTGGCTCAATATATCAGGGACCGATTGAACACGTTAAATATAATGTTTTTCAATCGATTGGCTTAGGATTTACTCAGTCAGTGGATGCAATTGGATTATTTTTTAATTCAATAGCTCAGATATTTAACGGTACATTGACATTTAAGGAATCAGTTGGCGGACCGATTATGATAGCTCAACAGGCATCTCAGCAGGCATCGATGGGACTGATGAGTTTTTTGAACTTTATTGCATTGCTTTCAGTTTCACTTGCTGTGATTAATATCTTACCTTTACCCGCATTGGACGGTGGGCATCTGATCTTTGTACTAATTGAAACAATAACACGAAAGGAAATTTCACCTAAGGTAAAAATTGTTGTTCAGCAAAGCGGATTTGTTTTGCTAATGATTTTAATGATTTTTGTAATATATAATGATTTAACCAGATAAATGAAAAACGACGATACAAATAAACCACTAATATTAGTTTCAAATGATGATGGAATAAATTCTCCAGGAATTTTATCTTTAGTCACACATCTCGAAAAGATTGCACGAGTTATAGTTGTAGCTCCAGACCATGAGCAAAGCGCAGTTGGGCATTCACTTACCCTTAGCAGACCATTGCGAGTCACACCATTCCATCGGGATGGCGAAATGTTTGGATTTGCAGTAAGCGGCACTCCCGCTGATTGCGTCAAGATGGCATTAACAACATTGCTTGATGAACGACCTGCAATGGTTGTATCAGGTATAAATCACGGACAAAATACATCTATTAATATTTTATATTCTGGCACAGTTTCTGCGGTGACAGAAGGTATGCTCTTTGGAATTCCATCGATTGCATTTTCATATTGCGATCATAACTGGAATATTGATATGAACGATATTGGCGAGATAGCAAGGCAAATAGTTGAGGTAGCATTACATAATAAGTTCATACAAGAAAATAAATCTGTGCTTCTAAATGTCAATATACCAAATATTCCAAGAGAAAATATTAAAGGAATTAAAATTACAAGGGTAGGCAACGGAAATTGGAAGGATTATTATGAAAAACGACAAGATCCATTTGGAAGGGATTATTATTGGTTTGCTGGAACATATTATTATTCAGATGAGGATACATTGTTAAGTGACGATATCGCAATTTCGGAGGGATATATTTCTATTACTCCTATTAAATATGAATTTACTAATTTTGAAATAATGGGATCTTTAACTAATTTTGAAAAAATTGTATGCAACAAATAATTCAAATAGACAAAATCGAAGATGGAATGGTGCTTGCTGAGCCTGTGCTAAATCAATTTTCACAGGTGTTGCTACCTTCAGGTACAGTATTAACCCATTTTCATTCAACAATTTTAAAAAAATGGAATATTAATTATGTATTCATATACATTCAAGAAAACGAAGAGGAATCACCTATACCAAAAGAATTAATTGAAAGCTGCAGAGAGGAAATTACATCTAAGTTACTCTGGACACCAACTATACCTATAGAAAAGGACTTAATAAATATCACCGCAATAAATCGCGCTAAAAATAAATTAAATGAACATTTAGAAAATGCAACAAATTGATTCCATATTAGCAAAAGTAAAAGAGTTCCCCACTCTTTCCTCATTCTACAGCTCGCTTGCAGGAGTAATTAATAATCCAAATGCAAATATTAATGACGTCGCAGAGATTATTGAAAAGGACCAAGCATCAGTAACAAAATTGCTTAAAATTGCAAATTCTTCAATTTATGGTTTTCGTAGCCGCATTTCAAGCGTATCACAAGCAATTTTATTTATTGGCTTTGAAGAGGTCAAAAACATTTTACTTACATTGAAAATTATTAATTTATTCCGAACTTATGATAGTGAAATCAAATTTGTTAATCCTGTTGATTTTTGGAAGCATTCTATTGGCACAGGAGTAATTGCAAGAATTATTGGAATGAATATTGGGATTCAGAATAATGATATTTTATTTTTGTGTGGCATAACACATAATATTGGTAAATTATTATTTTATATAACAATACCAGATGATTATGAGAAAGTACTTAAGCTCCATAAAAATAAGCGAATAAGTATTCAAGATGCTGAGCGAGAAGTATTGGGTATTTCAAATTCGATGGCTGGAGAAATGCTTGCTCAAAAATGGAAATTATCAATTCCAATTATTGAGGGAATCAAGTATTATCAGACAGGATATATCGGAGAAAAAATAAATCTAAATGTTGCTATTGTCCATATAGCTGATATTGCTGCTTTGTTGCTTGGCTTTGGAAATGATGGCAGAGAGTTTATTTCTCAACCCAATCCAAAGGTATGGGAATTACTAAAACTTCCTGATAATTTTTTCTCATTAAATTACGAACGTGTAAAACGTGATTTTGAAGAAAATTCATCTATCCTCCTTGAAAATTGATGCTTTCATCAAAAAAAGAATTAACAAGCTGGTACTTATACGATTGGGCTAATTCAGCATATTCAACAACAGTAATAACATTATTTTTAGGTCCTTATTTAACAACCATTGCAAAAGATGCGCAAGTCAATGGATTAGTCAATTTCTTTGGTTTTTCTATTCCCGCAGGTTCAATATTCCCCTATTCAATTACTATTTCAGTAATATTGCAAGTATTAATATTGCCAATAATAGGCGGAATTGCAGACTATTCAAGGCGAAAGAAATCACTGCTTGGAATCTTTGCTATATCAGGTGCAATATTAACCACACTCTTTTTCTTCCTTGATGATGGATTATATATTTATGGCTCAATCTTATTAATTTTTTCTAATTTATTTTTCGGATGTTCAATAATTGTATATAATTCATTTTTAAATGACATTTCGAGTTATTCAGAACGCGAGAGGGTTTCATCAAAAGGCTGGGCAACAGGTTATGTAGGTGGTGGATTACTACTAATTTTAAATTTAATATTATTCCTTTTTCATAATAATTTTGGACTTACAAATTCATTGGCTGTGCGAATTAATTTGGCATCTGCGGGAGTTTGGTGGGGATTATTTTCAATTCCATCATTAATTTATCTCAAATCAAATCCCTCCAAAGCAAATTATAAAAAAATGCCATTTTCTTATGCTATATCAGGAAGCTTCAAAAGTATAATTGCAACATTTAAGGACGCTAAAAATTATCCAATGGCTTTGCTTTTTTTATTAGCTTATCTTTTTTATAATGATGGTGTACAATCTGTGATAACCCTATCATCATTATTTGGCCAAGAGGAACTGGGACTTGAACTTACATTTTTAACTATTGTAATTCTTGTTGTTCAATTCGTTGCTGCCCTGGGGTCAATGATATTTTACTGGGCAACCAAAAAATTAGGTGAGAAAAATACATTAGTGATATGTATTGTATTATGGTGTTGTGTAATTTTCTATGCATTTGCATTTTTATCAGGAAAAATTGACTTTTTTATACTTGCTATAATTATCGCTCTGTTGATGGGAGGAACACAAGCAATTTCCCGCTCACTATATTCAAAGCTAATTCCAATAGGAAAAGAAGCAGAATATTTCAGTATCTATGAAATCAGCGAAAAGGGAACAAGTTGGCTGGGACCTTTTGCATTCGGATTGATATTTCAATTAACTAGATCTTATAGATTTGCTATATTATCACTATTGATATTCTTTGTGGTCGGTGGCATAATACTTGTATTTTCAAAAATTCGTCTTAATAATCAGCTGCAAATATCACCAAAAAATGAATTCGAAAACTAAAGAAACAATAGATCATTTTGTAAATTATTTCTATAATAATAAAGATTTTAATGACTTAATAAAATTATTTAAGAAAAAAAAGAATATTTCAATATTTTCTAATAATAATTCTATTAAATCTTTATTTCTTATAGCATTTGCAAAAGAAATAAATAATAAATTTATTATTATAACAAAAAATTACTTTGAACAACAAAATTGGGTAGATGATTTAACTTTTTTCTCTCATAATATCGATATAATTCCACTTTCTCAATCGCCAAAAGAAAAAAAAGAATATCTTGAAAATCCCGAAGCAGTAGGATGGATTGTGCAAGGACTTGAAATGTTTAATCAATCTAATAAGTCAATATTAATTGCAACTCCTGAAGAACTTTCAACACCACTTCCTAACAAATTCGATGTAGAAGATTCACGAATTTTGATAGCAAAAGGACAAAAATTAGATTTTGATAAATTTGTTCAGGAATTGCTTTTGAATGGATTTACACGTACTGATTTTGTGGCAAGTGAAGGTGATATTGCAATTCGTGGTGGAATTATTGATATTTTCCCTTATGGTAAGGATAATCCATTGCGTCTTGAATTTTTTGGCGATTTTATTGAATCAATTCGGGAATTCGATATTATTTCTCAGCGAAGTATTAATGAGCATCAAGAAATCACTTTTTTTAATAATTTATTTAACATTTCAGTTATAAATCAACCTGTTAATATATTTGACTATTTACAAAATAATGAAACAATATTTGTTATTGATGAACCTGAAATTCTTGATATTCCACAAGAAGAACTGGAAATAATCAAACATTTTCCTAATATCTTTATTAATCCACTTGGAAAAACTGATTATCAAGTAATAGTTGAGCAGCAACCGACATTCAATGGTTCAATAAAAGAATTCACAAAAAAGTTGCAAGAGCTAGAGAAACTGGGAACTAATATAATTGTCACAGCAGATAATCAAGATTATTTAATGAGATTGCAAAATCTTGTTAAAAACTATTACGAGCAAATTTCAAATTCAAATGAAAATAATATCCAATCGGATGGTATTTCAAATAAAGATTCAAGTGATTTCATTTCCAAAATTCAATGGATTGATAACCCGATCTCAAATGGCTTTATTACAAAGAATTACAAATATGCAATTTTTACTGAACATCAGATATTTGAGCGTTTAAAACGCTTATCTCAAAGTCGAAAGACCGACAAGCCTAGTATTTCTTTAAAGGAATTAGAAACACTCAATTATGGTGATTATATTGTGCATTCTGACAAGGGAATTGCACAATTCGATGGAATTCAAACAATAAAAATTGGCAATAGCTTACAGGATTGCATTAGGCTAAAATTTCAAGATGATGATATTTTATATTTAAATTTAAATTATATAAACAAAATTGATAGATATTATTCATCGGAAGGCGTTTCACCAAAATTAAGTAAGCTCGGCTCCCCTGAATGGGAAAGACGGAAGCAACACCTAAAGAAAAAAATCAAAGATATATCACGCGACTTAATTTCATTATATGCAAAACGCAAAGCTATCGAAGGCTATCAATTTCCTGAGGATAATCTCTGGCAGAAAGAATTCGAAGCATCTTTTATGTTTGAAGATACAATAGACCAAACCAAAACTTGTGAAGATGTAAAGAAAGATATGAGTAGCCCGTCTCCTATGGATAGATTAGTTTGTGGCGATGTCGGCTTTGGCAAAACAGAAGTAGCAATTCGTGCTGCATTTAAGGCGGCTACAAATGGCAAACAAGTTGCAGTATTGGTCCCAACTACAATACTTGCTCAACAACATTATATGACTTTTAAAGACCGTATGAATAAATATCCAATTGTTATCGAATCACTCTCTCGATTCAAGAGCAAAAAGGAACAACAAGATATTCTTGAAAAATTAAAAGAAGGGAAAATAGATATAATAATAGGGACACATAGATTATTAAGCGATGATGTTCAATTTAAAGATTTAGGTTTATTAATAATAGACGAAGAGCATCGCTTTGGAGTCGAAGCAAAAGAAAAATTGAGAAAAATTCGTGAGAATATTGATACATTGACGATGACAGCAACACCAATACCACGAACATTGAATTTCTCATTACTTGGAGTTAGGGATATTAGCGTTATTGAAACTCCCCCACCAAATCGTTTGCCTGTTTATACTGAAATTATTAATTGGGATAAGTCAATAATAAGGGATGCAATCAATAAAGAATTGGCACGAAATGGCCAAGTGTTTTTTGTTTCTGATAAAATTTATGATTTGGAATTGATAACTGAGGAATTACGAGCAATTGTCCCAACTGCACGATTTGCAATTGCTCATGGGCAAATGCATACAAATCATTTGGAAAAAATTATGGAGGAATTTCTTGAACGTAAATATGATGTACTTGTCACTACCAAGATTATTGAATCAGGGCTCGACATTCCTAATGCTAATACAATAATTATTAATCGCGCCAATAATTTTGGGCTTGCTGAATTATATCAATTGCGTGGCAGAGTCGGTCGTAGCAATAAGCAAGCATATTGTTATTTAGTTATACCAAATGATTATAAAATTCCTGAAAAATCTTTAAAACGAATCCAAGCATTAGAGGAATTTACAGAATTAGGTAGCGGACTTAAACTTGCAATGCGTGATATGGAATTGCGGGGTGTTGGAAATTTGTTTGGTGCCGAGCAAAGCGGGTTTATTACTGATTTAGGTTATGAATTATATTCGCGAATATTGGATGAAGCAGTTCAAGAGCTAAAAGAAGAAGAATTTGCCGAACTCTTTGCTGAACAAGATCAAACTCATAAAAAGTTGCTTAAAAATGATAATTTGGAAATTGATTATGACCAAAATGCATTTTTCCCACAAGATTATGTTCCAAGCGAAACAGAACGGTACGCATTTTATAAAAGAATGTATCAAGCTAAAACTCCGCAGGAAGTCAGTGATTTAGAGAAAGAGGCAATTGACAGATTTGGCAGATTACCCCAAGAAGCAGAAAATCTATTTTTTATTATACGTTTAAGGGTTTTAGCATTAGGAACGGGATTTACTAAATTGCAAGTAAGGTCAGATACTCTAACAATTGAGCTTCCCGATAATAAGAGCGAATATTACGATGAAATCTTCCCAACTCTTATAGATTTTGTTTCAATGTTTGATAATATCCAATTTATACAACAAAAAAACAAATTAATTCTGGTTGCGAAATTCAATAGCAATAATGAAATGCTTGAATTTTTATGGAAACTAAAGAAAAATTTAGACAATAGCTTTGCTTGACATTAGATACATTAATTTAGTATTTTTGTAGTTTTCAAACTCAAATTTTAGTAATTATTAAATGAATCAGTTAGAAAATCCTTTATTGCTTGCTATCGAAACAAGTGCAGATATATGCAGCGTTTCAATTTCAAGTGAGAATTATATATATGTCCATTACTTAATAAATATTAAAAGATTTCACGACAAATTACTTGCTGAAATTACACGTCGCGCATTGAATGATTTGGAACTCGAATTATCTTCAATTGATACTGTTGCACTATCTTCTGGACCTGGTTCATTTACTGGTTTAAGAATAGGAGCAAGTTTTGCAAAAGCACTTTGCGTGGATGGTTCCCCAAAATTCATTTCTGTTCCCACATTGTTTGCTTATTCAGTTGCGTCAGAAGAAATTGTCCAAATATTAGAAATAAAAAGAATTCATTCTATCATCACAGCAAACTCTGGTATTATTTATCATCAACTATTTGATAATAAATCAAACGAACTTAGCGAGATAGAAATGATAAAAATGAATGATTTTATTGAAAATATAAATTATACTGAAAATAGGAATAATAGTGATTTATATGTTGGCAATGCATTAGAATTAATAGACAACATTAAGTTGCTTAATTACAAAGAATTAAATTATATGGATGCACATAAAGTTTCGAAAGCGGGATGGAGATTATATAAGCAAGGGAAATTTTCAGATCCAACAAATTTTGAACCCCAGTACATCCAGGATATTATTACAAAATAAATAAATTATTCAATAATAATTATATATTTTCGTTATTTTAATGATAAATAAGGAAAAATTATGAAACTCGGAGATTTTGTTTATCCAATTCCAAAACAATTGATAGCTGAATACCCAATTGAACCAAAGGAATCAGCACGTATGCTTACTCTTAATCGGCGAACGGGCGAAATGCATGATAAAACAATTGGGGATTTGTTTGATTATCTAGAACCGGGTGATTGTATAGCATTAAATGAAACAAAAGTATTTCCTGCAAAAGTTCTTGGAAATAAAGAAAAAACAGATGCAGAAATTGAAGTCCTTTTATTACGAGAACTAAGTAAAACAGATAATCTCTGGGATGTATTAGTCGACCCAGCTCGGAAAGTAAGAATTGGAAACAAAATATATTTTGATAATTATAAATTTTATTGCGAAATAATTGATAATACAACAAATCGAGGGCGAACAGTTCGATTTAGTTATAATGATAATTTGCTTGCTGTAGTTGAGCGTATTGGCAAAATGGCATTGCCTGAATACATAAAGCGGCCAAGTGAGCCAAAAGATAAAGAATATTATCAAACAGAATATGCAAATCCACAATATTTGACCTCGATTGGACCACCTTCTGCGGGATTACATATTTCAAATGCTTTTTTAAAGAAATTGCAGGAAAAGGGTGTCCGCGTAGCAAAAGTAAATACTTCAATTGGGCAAGCAATTTTTGACCAAATTGAAGTCGAGGATTTAACTAAACATAGAATGTATGCTGAACCTTTTGAAATAACAAGAGAAAATGCTGAAATAATAAATAAATCATTAAAAAATAAAAAGAAAATAGTAGCTATAGGTTCAAGCGTAGCGCGGGCATTAGAAAGTTCATATCTAACTACTTTAGCAATCAAGCCTAATAGAGGTTGGACCGATAAATTTATTTATCCATCTTATGAATTTCGTATTGTTTCTTCTCTTTTAACAAATTTTCATTTACCTAAAACACCATCTTTATTGCTTGCTTGTGCTTTAGGTGGTACTGATTATGTTTTTAAAGCCTACCGCCGTGCAATCAAAAATAATTATCGCTTTTATGTTTTTGGCGATTCTTTATTTATACATAATTAAATATTAAAAGAATTTTTTTATTAATAAATGAGGGACTAAAATTCAAGTCCCTTTTTTTATTTCATAGAGAAATGCATATTTTAGAAATGTTCCTAATAATGAGCTAAATGCTGCCAACAATCCTCGAACACCATCTAAAAATCCGAGCTTAAAAAAATACATTTTATTAAATGCAAATAATGGATTAAATATTAAACTTGCAAAATGGAACTTTCGGTTTTGATTATTATATTTTTTGGCTGAAAGCTTAGCATATTCAATTGTTTTTTTTAAATGAGTTGATAAATCAGGAAAAGAATAGTGGAGCAATTCTCCTTTAATTTTTTTTGTCTCTCCCTGAATAGATAATTCTTCGTGAACATCTTCTCCAATCCATTTTGGGTTTGCAGATTTTTTTACTAAACGTAATTTCCAATCGGGTTGCCAAGAATGTTTCATAATTTTGCCGAGATAAACACTTCGGCGATTTATATAATAACCTGCAATTTGTGATAAAGGATTATTTAAGATATGCTTAATTGACTCTTTTAATTTGGTTGTAACAACTTCATCGCAATCCAAAAATAAGATCCAATCCATTGAACATTTTTCAAGTGCGGAATTCTTCTGTCCTGCAAATCCTTTCCACTCTTCCTGGAATATTTTGCAATGAAATTGCTCAGCAATCTTTATAGTATTATCTGACGAAAACGAATCAATCAATACAATTTCATCAGCAACATCAAATATACTTTCGAGAGTTCGCGCTATGTTTCTCTCTTCATTTTTGGAAATCAAAGCAACAGAGAGACCCACCTATAATCCATTTTTTTGGAGAAAAATTGATTTATCTACTTTTGCAAAAAAATCTTGATAAAATTTCATATCCTGAACCTGCTGAACATTAACAGTGTTACCTTTATTATCCAAAATTTTTGCTTGGAAATTTGCTCTCACCTTTGTTTGTTTGCCATATTCTGTAACATTTATAGAAACTTCAACGACTCGTGTTTTTTGATAAGTTCTTTCTTCATTACTGTAATTTGGTGTACTGTTATTGTTTTTGCTTCCTGCTAAAGCAAGGAAAAAATTAACCCAGAACTCATTTTGATAATAATCACTTGAAACATTTTTACCTCTGCCCAAATCAATTTCCTTTTTAGCAACGATTACACCTAAATCAGGTATAGCATTCAAAATAATATAACCATCATCTTGTAGGACATTCACAAGTGCTTTCATTATTAATTTTGCATCATTTGTGTCATACATCCGAGTTTGGTATTCGCGAGTTTCAAGTTGAGTGGGTTGATGAGTTTTTGTGGTTTCTTCATTTGAGACAATAGTGCAAGAAGTCACCAATAACACCAACATAGGAAATAATATTATTAACTTATTTTTCATATTAAAATATTAAAATTTAAAATTTACTTGAATGATAAGTAAAGCTATCCACCTTATCATCTTTCATTTTTATAATCACAGTAAAAGTACTTTGCGAAAGCTGGTAGTCGGATTCATTATTTCTTTTTGCAAAAATCCAAAGGAAAAGTACATTGGTTTGTTGTGAATAACTTGCATCGGTAGCAATTCTATCATACACCCAAGTCTCCAGACCGTTCTCATCTTTCGTTACAATATTTGGAGAGCCGAGTGCTTGCATAACTTCAGCTCCACTCATACCTTTATGGATTTCACGTTGAACTTTGCCTGGTGTCAAATCAGTATTATTTGCATTTGACCCACCGCTATAAGAACCTGTATTTCGAACAATAGTGCAAGATGTTGCACTTAATATTATTATAAACAACAAGACAAAATATTTTTTCATATCTCAATATATTTAATTAAAATGTAAAACTATACCTAAATTAAACAATAACTGTTCCGTTGATGAAGAAAATCGAGTAAATATGACCGATGCATCAGGATTTGTTTTAACAGTGTAATAATTGCTGCAAGAGCCCCATA
This sequence comes from Bacteroidota bacterium, assembly GCA_035451765.1. Lineage (GTDB taxonomy): Bacteria > Bacteroidota > Ignavibacteria > Kapaibacteriales > UBA2268 > UBA2268. Next base: position 12,190 of record DAOTPH010000006.1, read on the forward strand.
AGTATCTAAAGCTAAGATCAATTAAAAATCTTGTATTATTACTGGGAAGCTGAACAAAATCAGCAAGTTTCACCATTACACCTGCCCCCACACCATAGATCCAATTTAAATTTGTTTTATCCCTATTGTCCTCGGTACCATTGAAGGATGTGTAGCTCGCGTGGGAATTCATTAAATTAAAACCACTAATTCCCTCAATATATGGAAATACAAAATGTGAAATGTTTGGTTCAATACGTGCAAAAATAGATAAAGGCATATTAAACGAAGATGTATTGAGAGTATCACGCGCATAAGTCCAGCCATTTGGAAGCTGATAACTATATGTCCAAGTTTTAGACTCAAAAAAATGAAAATCCCATTCTAATCCAAGCACAAGAGGAATTGGGTCAAATCTATAACCACCATATAAACCAAAGCCAGGACCAGATGTTCCGATATTAGACATATAAGCTTTTTGAGGAACTGAATTAGAAAAAGCAAATCCAAAAAAGCCCCTCATTGGCATTGTTTTCAATTCCTTTACTCGCTTTTGGATCTCTCTATCCTTTTGCGATGTTGGAAGATTATCCCCGCTTGTTGTACTCTCTTGTGCAAAAAGAGGATAGCCTACCATAACCACTAGAATTGAGAGATAAAAAAAATTTCTTTTCATTTATATTGCTCTTTAAGAATTTACTATTCCTACATATATAAATTACGAAAAATGGATAAATTGGTTACATTTATTCCGTTGAAATTGTAATTTTCACTTTCCTTTTTAAAATTTGCTGACTTTCCTCTGTAGATATACCACCTGATTTAATATTCCATAAAATTTTGTGATTATTTTGTTTATATATAGAATCATTTGCTAATTCTTTTTCCAAAAATTTATAAGTATAATAAGCACGTAATAATCCAAGTAGATCATTATCCATTTTCATTCCGCGTATTATTGTTTTGTTAATAATTGGGTCATTAATATCCTCGCCCGCATATTTTGCAAAGTCTGAGAACCCTCGTTCATCAGCAAAACCAGTAATTTGGATTTTAATTTTATTATATAAGTCTATATTGCAATTGGTTTTAGAATCTTTTAAAATTTCTATAATAGTTTTGGATAGAGATTTAAGAGCATTCTGAACAATTTCGCTATATTCATCATATTTTTCATTTGGATATTCGATATATTTAGTTGAATCTGCAAATCCAAGAATATTATTTTCTATGAGTATTCGGAGATTTTGTAATTCATTTGGCAAATTAGGTTTATAATATCCTGAGACGAAAAATGGAATTTCAACACCGCTAAATTCGTATTCATTCCCATCAAGTTTCAATTCAATTGACATATTGAATTGAGTGAATGCTTCTTCATTACAAGGAGTTTGAATAGATTTGCGAGGTGTATAAAGTGGGATACAAGAATTATAATATTCAAGGTAATATTGAAAATTTGGATTCAATTTTTGAGCAAATTTTCCATCTTCTTTGATTTGAATCTCGGAAATCAATTTTGAAGAATCATTATATATTTTCAAAATACCCGCAAGAGGCAATTTGTTTTGTTTATCAAGCACCTGTCCCGAAAGAAACACTTCCCCGCATAATTTATCAGAATATATATCATATCCACCGCATCCACCATCTCTATTAGAAGAATAAAAAATTTGATTGTCTATAATAAATGGATTAATATCATTCGAATCAGAATTAATTGGAACAGGAAGCGATTTTGCAAGCGCCCATTGATTATCGCCTTCATACTGAGCTTTCATTATATTAAAATTTTGCAGATTATCGTAACCATTTGAAGAAAAATAAAGATTATTTTTCTCGTCAAGAAAAGGGGAAATCTCATTAGCAGGCGTATTTATTTTATCACCCATATTATTAGGTTCACTCCAATTCCCATTTTTATTTTTTATAGAATAATATAAATCTGTTCCACCATATCCACTGTCTCTATCCGAAACAAAAATTAGCAATTGCCCATCATTTGAAATCGTGGGGTATGCTTCAAAATTATTAGTATTAATTTCAGTAATAGGTAGAATATCTATAATTTTCTCATTAATTATTTTTGCTTTGAATATATCGCGGTTAGGAATTTTGTTCTTAATAATAGTTGCTGCAAAATAAACCGTAATTGTATCGCCTGATTGATAAAATGAAAAATTTGAAGGGTCATTAAAGTTTTTTATAATAAACAACTCGGATTCAATTATATTATTTTGGCTTAAGTTATATTTATAAATTTGACTTTTTGGATTTTTACTATCATTTTGCCTTATAAAATAAAAGTCATTATTAAAGAAGAAAGGCGATAGTTCATCCCAATTCGTATTTACATTTAAAAGAAAATCATTTCCATTTTTGCTTTTTGTACAATTTTTGGGTGATGAACAAGAAACAAGGACAAAGTAAAAAATTATTAGAATAATAATTGCTAAATATTTTTTAATTTCGTAATATTTCATTAATAGATTATTTTTAAATTTTTGAATATATATTTTTTTCTAAATTAATTCATTTTTTTGAAATATGAGGGGGGAAATCAAAATTTACAAATGAGAAATACAATTATTGATATTAATCTTAGCAACCTTGAGCATAATTTTAAGCAAATTGCAAAATTCTCTAATAATGCAAAAATTATTCCTATAATAAAAGCAAATGGATATGGTCATGGAATAATTGATATAGCAAAGAATTTGGATTCACCAAGAATTGCTATGCTCGGTGTCGCTTTTGCTGAAGAAGCAATCCAATTAAGGGAAAGTGGAGAGACCCGAGACATTATTATTATTGTCCCTCCTGAACTTCAAGAGATTGAAGAAATTCTCAAGTATAATATTACTATTACACTTGGAAGATTGGAATTGCTTCCAAAAATCAATGAAATTGCAAAGCAATTAAATAAAATTGCTAAGATCCATATTTTCATAAACACAGGAATGAATCGAGATGGAATTATACCTGAGGAAATGGTACAAAATACAAGTATATTAAATAAATATGAGAATATCGAGTTCGAAGGAATATGCTCGCATTTTGCTACATCGGAATTTGCTGATAGAACATTTATGAAAAGGCAATTAGAGTGTTTTGATAATATTTTTAATCTATCACCTGATTTTTACAATCATTTTAAATATAAACATATAGCGAATTCTGCCGCGATTATTAATTGTCCAGAATCCATTTATAATTCAGTACGGCCAGGTATTGCACTTTATGGACTTATGCCTGAAAAAGAATTAGCTGATAAAATGGATCTAAAACCAATAATGACATTAAAATCAAATGTCAAAAAAGTCCAAAAACTGAAAAAAGGCGACACAACAGGTTATTCATTCCATTATATTGCTGACAAAGATACTCATATTGCAGTTGTACCAATTGGTTATGGCGATGGATATTCTTGTGCGTTTTCAAATAATGCTGAATGCTTAATACAAGGTAGGCGCTTTCCATTGGTTGGCTCTATTTGTATGGACCAAGTTTTAGTCGATATTGGAAATTCGCAAGTTAATATTGGAGATGAGGTTGTACTTATCGGCAAGCAAGGCAAAGATGAAATAACAGTTTACGAATTAGCAAACAAAATTCATACAATTCCATATCAAATAATAACTTCATTTTTGAGCAGAATTCCAAGAATATATAGGAAGGATAATGTTTAAAATTAAACTTAAAGATTTTGAGGGTCCCTTCGATTTGCTTCTATATTTCATTAAACGAGATGAGATAGATATTTATGATATTCCAATTGCAAAAATTACAGAAGAATTTCTCAATTATCTTCATTTACTTGAGATAATGGACATCGAGGTTGCAAGCGATTTTATAGTAATGGCGGCAACTCTTCTTCAAATAAAAGCAGATATGCTCTTGCAAATCAATAAATCTGAAAAAGAAACATTAAGCGATGAAAATGATCCACGTACTCCTCTTGTAAAGCAGTTAATTGAATATCAAAAATATAAGGAAGCTGCAAAGCATCTCTCGGAACGCTATGATGAAAATCAATATTATTTTTACAGAAAAAATTTTCAATCTGAAATAAATCAAAGCAATGAAATCGGAACTCATTATAAGAATGCATCTATCTTTAATTTGGTGGACGCACTTTCAAAAGTTATGAAGCGAGGTAATGCCGATAAACAAACTTTTCACCAAGTTAATTTATTTCCGATCACAATTGAAGAAAAGAAAAATGAAATTTTGCAAATTCTACATCTAAAATCTCGAATTTATTTCTCAAAATTGATTGATAATTATTCAAGATTTGAAATTGTTGTGTCTTTTCTTGCACTTCTCGAATTAGCCAGAACTAACGAAATAAGTTTACTTCAAAATAGTAACTTCGGTGAAATTGTAATTACATTGAAATTGAATTTAAATTGAAATACTTATGAATGAAAATATAAATTTTATCAAATTAAATGATAATACAAAAAAAGGAATAATCGAATCTCTAATTTTTGCTTCAGAAGATCCTATAGATTTAGATACATTAATCAAATTAGTCATTTCAGATTATTCATTTTCTAATAATGAGAAAGATAGTAGTTCAATTGATTTGACAGAGGAAATCGTTTCTCAGAATGAAGATATTAAAACAGAAATCAAAAATATTATTGAATCAATTAATAATGAGCTACTTGAAACTAACCGCCCATATCACATTATCGAAATTGCGGGTGGGTATCAATTTGCAACACGAAAAGAATATGGTTTCTATATCCATAAGTTATTCAAATCCCGTTTAAGTCGCAAATTATCACAAGCTGCTTTGGAAGTGCTAGCTATTATTGCATATAAGCAACCAATTACGAAAGCCGAAATTGAACAAATTCGTGGTGTAAATTCAAATGAAATTGTGAATTCCTTGCTCGAGAAAACACTAATTGAAATTGTAGGTCGAAAAGATGTACTTGGACATCCATTAATGTATGGAACAACACAGGAGTTTTTAAAGGTATTTGGATTAAAAGATATTAGCAATTTACCAAAATATACTGAATTTGAAGAAATTTTGAAAGAAAGAACAAATCAATTTGAAAATAGCTTTTTTGATATAGATTTAACTGATAGCATTTTGGATATTTCTCTCCTACAAGATATTAATAACAATAAATCAAGCGATTCATCAAAAGAAAGCTTATAAAAGGTAAACGACTCAGACCTAAAATAATATCAAAAAAAGTTCTTAATTTGAATTTTAAATAAAATATAATTAGATAATTCAAATATAGTCATAAACAATCTCTTTCCTTAATAATTTAAATAAAATGAGATTTACACTTGAACAATTACCTACGTTTCAAAACAATAAGCATCAAATAGTAGTTGCAAATGCAGGTTCAGGCAAAACGACCATTCTTGTTGAAAAGTATCTAAACATAATGTTGCAATACCCACCTGAACAAATCGAGAGAATTGTCGCAATTACATTCACAAGAAAAGCAGCAGCAGAAATGAAACAGAGAATTGTGTCGCGATTAAATAATGAAATTGCCAATGTGCGAAATCATCTTGCTAATAATACTATACAAGTGAATAATCAAGAAATCAATCCTGCAATAGAATTTCAGCGGTTGATAAATTTCCGAGAACATATTACAAATGCAAGAATTCAAACAATTCATAGCTTTTGCTTTTCTATTCTCAAGGATTATGCTGTGGATATTGATTTAAGTCCTGATTTTGTATTAATAAATGAAAGTGAGAAAATAGAGACATTAGATGATTTAATTTTTGATACAATTGAAGATGTTCTTGAAAATCAAAGTAATGCATTACATAATCCACTGATAAATCTTCTCAATAATGTAAGCAAAAGCAAAATTAATGAAATAATAAAGCAACTTGCAACTGATGAAACTCAATATAATACTTTACAACCTTTATATAATCTTTCTTTTAATGAATTTAGGAAATCAATTGACAAAAATGCAAATGAATTGATTTCAAATTACTTAATAGAATTTCAGGAACTTTTATCAATTGTTTGCAATACGCTTGACGTATCATCAGCAAAACGCGATGATTCAAATGAAATTTTACAATATTGGAAAGAATTCTGTGATAATTTTTCAAAAATTCAAGATAATGAAATATATTATTTTTTAGCCAGTCATTTAGAAGAATTAAAAAATTTCAAAATCGGTAATAAACAAATTATCAATTCCAATGAATCGCTTAAGAAGCTCTATAGTTTATTAGATTCATTTGCAAAATCAAAATATGATGAAGTTTACCTATTAGCATTATATAATTATTCAAAAACAATTTTGGAACTATCATCAATTATTCACAAAAAATATGATAACTATAAAAAAGATATGGGATTAATTGATTATGATGATATTTTATGGAAAACTTATTATTTATTATCAAACAATCCCAATATCTTATATAAAATTAAATCAAATATAGATTATTTGTTGGTAGATGAATTTCAGGATACCGACTCAGTGCAATTTGAAATCTTAAAGCTAATTGTACCATACAATAATAGCTTGGAGAATAAGATCTTTGTAGTTGGTGACCCAAAGCAAAGTATATATGGATTTCGTCAAGCGGATGTAAGAATAATTAACAAAATGATGTCGGAAATTCCCTCGGCAAATATGTCTTTGCTCAAAGATTTTAAAAATGAGGAGGAAATTCTTTTATATCCGAACGAAAAATATAAATTTAACCACGATGATGAATCTTCTTATGGAATACATCGTATAAAAATTAGCCATCGATTAAATCTCGTAAATACAGCATTTGTAAATCAAGCATTTGAGAATATTCTAATCAAGGATAATTCCCCATTTAGCGTAGATTATGAAAAGTTCATTATAGGGCGTGATATTTATAATTACCAGCCAGAAATAGACTTATCAGAATTAGATGAGGAAAATGAGGAGAATAATATAATTCCTTATTATGGAAGAGTAAAGTTTCTTTCCACTATAAATAAAGCGGGAATTGAACTAACAGAAGAAAGCGATGATACAAATCCCGCAGAAGCTGACCTACTTGCACAATATTTAGATTATATCATATCTTCTAAGATGCAAATCTATGATGAATCTTTAAAAGCAAAAAGAAATATCGAACTAAAGGACATTGCTATCCTTATACGTTCCCGAAATAAAGTAGCATTATTAACCAAAGCGCTCGATAAATACGGATTGCCTTATATATTAAATACTTCTGAAAATTTTTTTCTCACTCAAGAAATTCTGGATATTGTATCTTTTTTAAAATTTCTAGATAATCCTGATGATGATTTAGCTTTTGCATCGCTTGCAAAATCATTATTCTTCAGTTTGGACGACAATTTTTTGGTTGAATTAAGGAAAATAAATCCTGAGAATTCATTATGGAAAAATTTCCAATTTAATTATAAACAAAATAATTATAAAAATCAGGAAAGAGAAATACGTGCATTCAAAATTTTAGAAGAATATCTTAATAAATTCAGTGAATATAATCCTTTAGAAATTGTTCAAGACTTTTTATATAAGACTCATTATACAGAGATTTTCCACGACCATCCATCAAAATATACAATTTTAAATAATATTAATCAATTTCTCGAATTTGTAAGGAATTATAATTCAAGGTATATTTTTTCAATCACTGATTTAATTACAGAAATTGATAAAGCAACTGAAATTGCACCCCAGGAAAGCGAGGTCACGATTTCTGATGAAAACGCAATTAATATATTGACAATTCACGGAGCAAAGGGATTGGAATTTCCCGTCGTAGCAATTTATAATATGAATGCTGTCACACGAAAATCTAGTTCATACTATATTTCTGATAAATTTGGTCTTACTTACAAATACTATCCCGATGTTGAAAATATGGGACAAGGTATTGATGCTTTTGAAGAAATCGAAACACCCGACCATATATGCGCTAAATTGTATCAAAGAAAAATCGAAGAACTTGAGGAACAACGCTTACTTTATGTGGCAATGACACGGGCAAAAGAATTTTTAATTCTATCTTCATCTTTTACATTAGGGAGAAATGATAATATTATTGATCCAAGAGGGTTCACAAAATTATTAATGGAAAGCCTTATGATTAGTACTGATGATTTATTATCGAAGCAGTACATCGATTTTGAAACAAAAGTTGACGTAAATAATACAAATGAAAATTCAACAATTGAATTGAAATATAGAGTGGAAACTATACAAAAAATTGAAAAAAATACCAAAGAAGAAAATTTAAATAAAATAGAAAATTCAGAAAATAATGAACCTAAATTTTTGCTTGATGATATTTGTTCATCGGAATCTCAAGAAGTCATTTCACCTACAAAATTAGAAACTTATATTAATTCCCCAAGAGAATTCATTGACAAGTATATTTTGAATATTGATACAATTGATAATTTGCTTCTTACTGAAAATCAAAACAACGATAACAATGAAATTACTTTACCTGGATCAATTCGTGGTACAATAATTCATCAAACTCTTGAGCAATTGCAAAATTGGGTAAATGAAGATTATTCGGTTAATGAACAAAATCTTATCATATCAATTAATGATGTCCTTTTTGAAAATGAATTATCGATAAATGAAATTCAATTTAATGAAATCAGAAATGAATGCATTGCATCTGTTTCAGCGGATATTATCCAATCAATTTTAAAAAATAACAATAAAATCGAATTTGAAAAAAAGTTTATGCTCCCCTATCAAACGGATTATTTGAATGCAATATTGGATATTTTATATCAAGATAATGAAGGTAATTACCATATTTGCGATTGGAAAACAAATTTAATACAAAGTAAAAATGATTTTGAATTGCTTTGCGAACATTATTCGCTGCAAATGAAATTTTATGCTTATATGGTCTCATTTTTAAATCCAAATCAAAATATAATGTCAGCCAGACTTTTATTTACTCGGCTTGCAAAAGATAATTTGCATAATGAAAATTGGACTCACCTATTTGAATGGAATCGACAGGAACTTCAAGAATTCGAAAATATACTTAATGATTATTTTCCAAAAATAAAAAGTATAGATTCTTTAAGAGAATATTTAATAAGCAATTTGTAAATTTTCTTAATTTTGCTATTCCAAAGAAATCAAAATGATAAAAAAAGTTCTCGTTGCAAATAGAGGCGAAATTGCTGTACGTATTATCCGCGCTCTTAATGAAATGGATATAAAAAGCGTAGCTATATATTCGGATATTGATAAGAATGCGGTTCATACACAACTTGCAGATGAATCAATTCGAGTAGGTCCACCTCCAGCATTGGAATCATATCTAAATCAAGATGCAATTATTAATGCTGCTTTGGAAACAGGCTGCGATGCAATTCATCCTGGGTATGGTTTTTTATCTGAACGATATGACTTTAATCAAAAAGTACATAATGCAGGACTTATATTTATTGGAGCAAATCCTCAATCTATGCGATTACTTGGTTCAAAAGTGCAATCACGTCAAATTATGTCAAAAGCAGGTATTCCCATAATTCCAGGTATGATGGCAAGCACAAAAGATTATAAAGAATTTGAGGATTACGCTGAAAAAATTGGCTTTCCAATCCTTATAAAAGCATCTGATGGAGGCGGAGGAAAAGGTATGCGAATTGTAAGCACAATGAAAGACCTTCATTCTGCAATTGATACTGCAATGCGTGAATCTATGTCTGCATTTGGTAGTGATGCTATATATTTAGAAAAATATCTCGAGAATCCCCACCATATCGAATTCCAAATTGCTCGCGATCATTTTGGAAATGTAATACATCTTAATGAACGCGAATGCTCAATTCAAAGGAGACATCAAAAAATAATTGAGGAAACACCATCGCCTATTATGACACCTGAACTGCGAAAACAAATGGGTGATGCTGCTATAAAGGTTGTCAATTCCGCTGATTATGATAATATTGGCACAGTTGAGTTTTTGGTCGATAAAGATTTAAATTTCTATTTCCTTGAAGTCAATGCGCGAGTTCAAGTAGAACATCCAATTACAGAAATGACAACAGGCATTGATTTAGTTAAA